>JAFNGP010000070.1:273-5423 GCA_017885175.1 bacterium | reverse complement strand
TGTGGCGGATCGGCATGTTTCCGCCGTTCGATCGCACGTAATGGAGCACCTCGCCTCGCGGAGCTTCGTATACCCCGATCCCCTCTCCCGGGGGGACCTCATGGATCTCGGCGCAGATGTCCCCCGGCTTCGTGTCCTCGATGAGCTTGAGGCACTGCCGGATGATCTTGATCGATTCGAAATTCTCGAGCTGCCGGACGACCGCCTTGTCGAAGACGTCGCCGTGCTCGCAGAGGATCACGTTGAAGCTCACCTTGTCGTAGGCGTCGATCGGGTGATCGCGCCGGTCGTCGACGTCGTACCCGGCCGAGCGGGCCGTGGGGCCGAGCGCCCCGTAGAGCCGGCACTGCTCCTTGTTGAACACGCCGACTCCCTTCGTGCGCGCGTGTATCACCGGATCGTCGAGAATCGCTTTCGTGAGCATCATGTTCTCTTTTTCGACGTTCTCGAGCATCTTGAGAATGTTCGGGATCTCTTCCTGCGGAATGTCGCGGCGCACGCCGCCCGGCTTCATGACCGCGTAGTGGTTGCGATTGCCCGTGACCGCCTCGAGCACGTCGAGGACCGGCTCGCGGAAGCGCCACGTCCACATGAAAACCGTGTTGTAGCCGAGGAAGTGCCCGGCGAGGCCCGTCCAGAGAAGATGGCTGTGGAGCCGCTCGAGCTCGGCGGCGATACAGCGGATGAACTGCGCGCGAAGCGGGATCTCGATCCCGCACAGGTCCTCGACGGCCTTCACGTAGGCGTACGGGTGGGAGCACGAGCAGATGCCGCAGATGCGCTCGACGAGGAACGGCACCTGGTCCCACGTCTTGTGCTCGGAAAGGAGCTCGATTCCGCGGTGGCTCCACCCGATCGTCATATCGATGCCGACCACGCGCTCGCCGTCCACGTGGAGCTCAAAAAATTCGGGCTCCTCGAGAAGCGGGTGGAACGGGCCGATCGGGATTTTCTTAACCATCGTGCTTCACCTCAGGGATTCTTGCCTTTCGGCGCCTTGCCCGCCGTCTCGTCCGCGCGGGTTTCGCCGTCGTCGCGCTCGCGGACCGTCTCGTGGCTGTCTTTGACCTCGCGCTTCGCGGGGTAGTAGTCCGCGGGGCGCGTATCGGCGCGGAGCATCGGCCGCAGGTCCGGATGGTTCCGGAAGTTGACCTCGTACATCTCGAACATCTCGCGCTCGATCCACTTGGCGCCCGGTATATAGGCCGCGATCGAATTGAGCGTCGGATTGGGCTTGGCGGCGAAGGTCTTTATCGTGACGAAATAATGCTCCTTGTCGAACGGGAAGAAGAACATCACCTCGACGCCGTCGCGGTCGTCGACCGCGGCCCCCGTGTCGTAGCGGGCGCCGAGGTCGTCGAAGAGGAAGCGCGCGAGATCGGTCCAGATCTCGTTCTCCGCGTAGACGTACACGCGCTTCGGGCTCCGCTCCTCGATTCTGGCCTTCGCGCCGAATTTCTCCGCTATCCGTTTCTTTACTTCTTCGCGTTCCATGTTCGACTCTCTCTATAGCTGGTTCAGGACCTTCACGATTCCCGATATCATCGTCTCCGGCTTCGGGGGGCAGCCCGGGATATAGGCGTCCACCGGAATATATTTGTCGAGCGGGCCGACGACGTTGTACGCGTCCCGGAATATGCCGCACCGGCAGCCGCACGCGCCGAACGCGACCACCTTGATCGGTCTCGGCGCCGCTTCATAGAGGCGCTTGAGCCGCGGGAGGATGTTCTGCGTGACGGGGCCGCTGATGAGGAGCACGTCGGCGTGCCGGACGCTTCCGACCAGAAGGATGCCGAAGCGCTCGACGTCGAACCGCGGCGTGAGGCAATCGAGGATCTCGATGTCGCAGTTGTTGCACGCCCCCGTGTTCACGTGGAACACCCAGGGCGATTTCTTCAGGGCTTTGAGCGCGAGCGACATTCTCCCGGCCTCCTAGTATCCGACGATCGCGAGAATCATCGCGATCGCGGACAACGCGAACATCGGCCCCCAGAAAAAGCGGACCGCCTGGTCGATTCTGACCCTCGGACTCGTATTCTTGATGAGAACCATGATGACGACGATCGCGACGTACTTGAGCACGGAGGTGAGAATCCTCCATCCGATGAAATTCACGCCTCCCCAGAACAGCGTGATGATGAAGAGCGGGAGAACGAGATACATGATCGCCGTGTTGAGCCGGACGACGGCGAGCGGCGCGCCCGAATACTCGATGTGGGTGCCGCCCGCGATCTCGGTCTCCGCCTCGGGAATGTCGAACGGGGTGAGGCAGAGCTTCGCCTGCGCGCAGAATATCATGACGATGAAGGCGAGCACGCCCGAGACGCTTCCGAGCATGACGCCGTTGTATTCCTGGTGCATCAAAATCTTTTCGAACGAAAAGCTCCCCACCTTCACGACCGTCGTGAGGACCGCGATCACGAGCGGGAGCTCGTACGCGAAGAGAAGCTTCATCTCGCGGGCCGAGCCGANNCGCGGGGATCGTCATGACGTAGAGCACGACGATCGTGTCGCCGACGAACGAGCTCTCGGGCCGGAGATTGACGAGCCAGAGAATCGTCGAGGCCAGGGTCGCCGCCGCGAGCCCGACGACCGGCATGAGGAGGAATCCGGTGTGGCGCGCGCCCGCGGGAACCACGACCTCCTTGCCGAGAAGCTTGAACGTGTCGGCGAAGGGCTGGTACCACGGCGGACCGACGCGGAGATGCACCCGCGCGGTGACCTTGCGGTCGACCCAGGTCGTGAGCAGTCCGACGACCGCCGAGAAGAGAAACCCGGGGAACACGAGGTACTTTACGAAATAGAGTACGGCTTCCATGATACCTCTTCGCTACCTGTTCAGCATGAAGCGGACGAAGTACCGCCCGCCCTCGACCGTGCGCCTGTATTTCTTCTCGACGGCCGCGAGCTCCTCGAACACGAGCGCGCCCGACGTGCACGTCGCGACGCAGCGCGGCTCCTTCCCCTCGGCGAGCCGGTCGGCGCACAGGTCGCACTTGGGGGACGTGTGCCACGTCGAATAGGGGAGCATGACGCCGAAGGGGCACGACACGATGCACGACTTGCACCCGACGCACAGGTTCCGCATGCGGACGATCGTGCCGTTGTCGTCCTTCTTGATCGCCTTCTGCGGGCAGACGTTGAGGCAGAGCGGCTCGTCGCAGTGCCGGCAATGGAGCGGCACCGTCGCCTTTTCCTGGACGCTCCCGTGCTTGAGATGCCCCTGCCCCTGATGCCCGTTCGCGCACGCCGCCGCGCACGAGCGGCACGAGGTGCAGAGATTCATATTGATGTANNACGGGGCCGAGGACGATCTCTCCGCCCTGGTCGAGTTTCCAGGGAAACAGCTTGCGCACGGCGGGAAAATGGATCGTCGCCGCGACCGTATCGGCCGGGAGTTTCTTCGTGATTTCGACCGGGAGCACGATCTCGGCGCCCGCGGTCGAAACCTCCGCGCGGTCCCCGCTCTTGAGGTTGAGCTTCCCGGCGATCTCTTCCGAAACGAAGAGCTTCGCGTCGGGACACGTGATCTGGGACCAGTAGAAATTCCTGCTGAGACTCCCGTCCGCCGCGTGCACCGACTCGCTCCAGGGGATAAGCACCGTCCGGGCCGCGTCGAGCTCCTTCATCGCGGAGGCGTATGCGGCCCATTCCCCGGCCATGCCGTCGGCGGCGGCGGACCGATCCGTGCGGCGGGCCGGTTTCGCGGGGATCCCCAGCTCCGCGCCCATTTCCTTCGCGAGCATCGAGAGAAATTTTTCCGCGGTCACGGCGCCGGCGATCGGCGGCATGAATTCGCCGCGCACGAGCTCTTCGCCGAACGCCGGAGCGACGGTGCCTTTCTTCTCCATGAGGCTCGCCGCGGGGATGACGACGTTCGCGCGATCGGCCGTCTGGTTCCAGAAGAACTGCGTCGTGGCGGTGAAACGCTTCTCGCGCATCGCCTTCTCGATCGGAGCGGCCGGATATACGGAGAAGAGATCGAGCCCGAGGGCGATGATCGCCCTGAGCTCCGTGCTCGCGAGCTTCTTGAGGCAATCGCTCGCGCCCGCGGCCGCGAGCACCGAGTAAATGCCCCAGGTGTTCTGCTGCACGAACTGCGGCACGAACTGCCGGTCTCCCGGACAAACGTTCGTGAGCGCTTCGGCGAACGAGAACGCGAGCGCCGGAGAGCCGATGCGCCCGAAAATATTCGAAAGGTAGGTCGTCACCTTGGCCGCGCCGAGCATCGAGCCGGCCGCGGCCGTTATCGCGTCTTTCGAGACCCCGCCGGCGCGCTCGATCTCGTCCCAGCCGAGCCCGTCGATCAGTTTCTTGAGCTCGCCCGGGAGGGCGGCGCCGGTCTTCTCGGCGGCGGCCTTCAGCATCCCCGCGACGACCGCCGATTCCCCGCCCGCCCTGCACCGAAGGTGGCGGTTCGCGAACCACGCCGTGCGGTTCGTCTCGGGGCACACCACGATGACCTCGCTCCCGCGCGTGCCGTACTTGCCCGGAAGGACGTTCTTGGCCGTGCACGGATGCTCGGAGAAGGAATCGCCGATGATGAGGCTTACGACGCGATCCCCCGGCGGCTTCGCTCCGGAGGGCTTGATCTTCGAAAAATCGCGGCTCAGGTACGCGCGGAACAACGGGGCGTCGTCGGGGGCGAAGAGCGCGATGTTGCCCGTGCCGAGCACGTCGCGCGCGAACGCCACCGCCATGCCCGCCTCCTCGATCGTGAGATTCTCGCCGAGGAGAACGCCGACGGAGTCGTTGCCGAACTCCTTCTTCACGTCGGCGAGGCTCTTCGCCGTCTCGCGCACCGCGGCGGCGATCGTCGTCCGTTCGCCGAGGATGAAGGGGTAGTTGACGCGCCGCGGATGCGTGAGAAATTCGGCGGCGGCGTTGCCGCGCGCGCAGACGCTTCCGCCGAACTTCGAGTCCGCGCTCTTGTCCCAGTCGACGGAGAGGAGCGATTTGCCCGTGAAAACGGGCCGGCGCTCTCCGCCGCGCAGGACGAGCGGGCACGCGAGCGAGCAGAACGAGCAATGCGCCTTGAGTTCCTTCATAGCCTCACGGTCGCGGGGCGGCGCCCCGCGCGGTTATCATCCGAACACGTTCGGGACGTTCTTTATCTTGTCGTAACACATGTCGGGGCCGTCCACGCACAG
>JAFNGP010000070.1:0-165 GCA_017885175.1 bacterium | reverse complement strand
CCCACGCGGCCCGTCCAGTTGGGCGCCGGCACGTCGATCGTAACGGTGAAATCGACGTTCGGCGCGGCCTTCGACCACGCGTCGTGCTGGCGCTTGAAGCAGAGCTCCTCGGGCGTGCGGGCGCCGCACTTGATCGATACGCGTTTGTATTTCTTCGGGTTCGCG
>JAFNGP010000069.1 GCA_017885175.1 bacterium | reverse complement strand
TCAAAGGCCGCGGGCGAACCGCGGCCCGTCGACTGCAGACGCTTCACCGGCTACAAGCCCTGCTTTCCGGGGAAGGTATGCGGCGCGGACTGCGTCGATTTCGACCCCATCGGCGCGAAAATCCTGATCGTCAATCTCGACGCCATGGGAAACGTCCTCGTCACGACGAGCATTCTCCCGGCGATCAAGAGGAAGTACCCGTCGAGCCACATAAGCTGGATCACGCTGAAGAACGCCGCTCCGCTCCTGATAAACAATCCATATGTCGACGCGGTATATCTCTGGGAGCCCGAAAGCCGGCTCATCCTTCAGCACATGACGTTCGACGCGGTCTTCAACGTCGACAAGTCGCGGCGCTCCGGCGCATTCGTCGCGAGCGTCACCGCCGGGGAAAAGCTGGGATTCGGACTTCATCCGAACGGCTGCATCGTCCCGCTCAACAAAGAGGCCGAAGAGAACTATGCGCTCGGCCTTGACGACCATATCAAGTTTCGGGTCAACAAGAAGACGGTGCAGCAGATCCAGTGCGAGGAGTTCAGGCTCGAGTACCGGCGCGACCCGTATGTGCTCGAGTTGACCGGCGAGGAAAAGGCGTTTTGCGCCGAGTACAAGAAGAGCGCCGGAATCCGGAACGGCGATACGGTCGTCGGCTTCAACACCGGATGCTCGGAGCTCTATCCGAACAAGAAGCTCACGATCGATCAGCACGTCCGGCTCATCCGCGCGTTGTCGGGCGTCCCGAACGTCAAGCTCGTCCTCGTCGGCGGTCCCGAAGATACCGAACGCAACGCCGAGATCGCGCGGATCGCCGCCGGCGCCGTGATCAACACCCCGACGACCGAGGGATTGCGGCGCGGCCTCTGCTACGAGAACAGCTGCGACGCGGTGATCACGGGAGACTCGTTCGGGATGCACGCGGCGATCGCCCTGAAGAAGTTCGTCGTCGCGTGGTTCGGCGTCACGTGTCCGGGCGAGATAGATCTGTACGACAAGGGCGTCAAGATCCTGCCCGTCGGGCTGGAATGCTCGCCGTGCTGGAAGCGGCAGTGTCCGTACGATCTCGAGTGCATACGCGCGGTCGACCTCGATGCGATCCGGGACCATGTCGTTCGCTTCGCGAAGAGCCGTGAATGAATAATATCCTGATCGTTCGCACCGATCGTCTCGGGGACGTGCTGCTCACGACCCCCGTTTCGACGGCCCTGCGCCGGATGTTTCCGCGGGCGAGGATTTCCTGGCTCGTCCGCCCCTATACGGCGCCGCTGCTCGAGCATAATCCCGATGTCGATCAGATCCTGGCGGATCGAGACGAATCGCCAGCGCAGCTCGCGGATCGCATCAGAAACGAGCGCTTCGACGCGGCGATCGTCGCATACCCGCGGTGGCGGATCGTCCTGGCACTGTGGCTGGCGCGCGTTCCCGTGCGCATAGGCCCCGCGAATAAACCCTACGCGATTCTCCTGAACAAGCGCGTCCGGCAGCGCCGCTCGAAGGGGAAGAAGCACGAAGCGGACTACAATCTGGAGCTTCTCTCGCCCCTCGGGATTCCATTCAAACGATATCCCACGCGATACGTCGCGACCGATGAAGAGCGAAAAACGGCGCGACGCGTCCTGGAGGCGAAGGGGATCTCCGGCGCCAAACCCGTCGCGATCCTCCATCCGGGCTCCGGGGGCTCCTCGGCGCGCTGGCCGCTCGGACATTTCATGGCGCTGGGAGACGGGCTCCAGGCGGCCGGATGCGATCTCGTCGTGACCGGAGGCCCGGGAGAGGATTATGAGGGCGCCATGGCCGCGGGTATGCGGCGGCCTCCCGTGTTCATCCCCGCCGGCAGCGTGAGCGTCCGGGAGCTGGCGGCGATTCTCTCGTGTGCCGATCTGGTCGTGACCAATTCCACGGGGCCTCTCCATCTGGCCGTGGCGCTCGGCGTTCCGACGGTGTCGATCTATTCGCCCCTCCCGACGCGCCATCCGGCGCGCTGGGGTCCCTATCCGGCGTACGTCGAGGGAGACGAGCTGCATCGCGTCCTTCTCGCGCCGCTCGGGGGCGGGGGGGCGAAGGCGGGCGAGGATATGGGAGCGGTCTCCGCGGAAGAGGTCCTGCGGCTCTGCCTGGCGAAACTCGCGGGAAAGGCGCCTCGCGGGTAAGAAAACGGCCGGGCGCAGCGCACGTCGCGCACCCGGCCGCATCGATCCCTATTCGAATGAAATCATCCGGCGCTCTTCTGTTCCGCCGCCTTCTTGAGCTTGTCGTTCGCCATGATGGCGAGCTCGACTCNNGACGCCGAGGCCCGCGAGGTAATTCGACACGGACGACGCGCGATTTCTCGAGAGCTCGAGGTTGAGCTCGTCCGTGCCCGTCGCGTCGGTGTGCCCCTCGATCAGGATGTTCGTGTCGGGGTACTTGTTGAGGATGACCGCCATCTTGTCGAGATTCGTTTTCGCCTCGGGCCGCAGGGTGGCCTTGTTGACGTCGTAGAGAATGCCCGAATCGAAGGTGATCTTGATGCCTTCGCCGACGCGCTCGACCTTCGCGCCCTGGAGATCGGCCTGCATCTCCTCGGCCTGCTTGTCCATATAGTTGCCGATGTAGGCGCCGGCCGCGCCGCCGATCGCCGCTCCGATGATTGCGCCGACCGCGGTGTTGCCGGTCTGCTTGCCGATGATCCCGCCCACGACGCCCCCCGCCGCGGCGCCGATGCCCGTGCCTTTCATCGTTCTGCTCATGCCGCAGGATTCGTGCACCCCCGCGACCATGACGGTCAGAAGGACGAATATGATAATGTTGCGCATGCCGCTCCTCCTTTGTCTGAATGATCGAACCGGAACGATAGTGAGTGACGCGGCGCGTCGAGTCAAGCGTATTTACCCTCGGTGCGCGCCGATACGCCGCGAGACGACGACCAACGCGTAGCTTGCGACGATAATCATGAAAGGCTCGAGCGGCAGGCGGTATCGCAGCGACGATACGAAGGCCAGATTGATCGCCGTCGTATGGAGAGTCAGAAAATACACGTAGATCAACTCTCCTCTCCGTTTCCAGGAAACGACGAGGCCGATGACGAAAAAGATCAACACCGGCGCGAAGCTGATCACGCTCGCCAGAACGGCGAGCCTGGAAGCGTACGCCGGATTGTCCGTATTCAGCTTGATGTTCCAGAGGCGTTTGAATTTGCTCCAGAGGAGCCCGGCCATCCGGCGAGGATTCTCCCGGATCGCCCGAATCGCCTCATGCCTCAGGAAGCGGTCCTTTTCGATTTCGCCCATTCCCCGCGTGTCGGGGAAGGGAAGGGCGCCGGCCGGGCCGCCGGTCGGGTTGTGCGGACTGTTCCCCTCGTAAAAAGTATATCCGCTCATCGTGGTCAGCGGGACGAATGCGTGAAACACGCGATAATTTCTGAGCGCCCAGGGAAGGAGTATCGCTCCGGTTATCGCCGCCATGACGATCGCTCTCTTGAGCGCCTCTTTCCTGCGCAGGACGATAAACATCCCGGCGAGCGCGCAAAAGAAGAAAACGACCAGTTCGGTCCGGCAGAGAATTCCGAGACCGAAGAAAACGCCCGCCGGCATGAATCTCTTGCCGGAAAGAAACAGCATGATCAGCGATAGTATGAAAATAAAGAGTGTCTCGGTAAGAACGGCCCCGCTGTAATAGATGAAGAAGGGATAGACCGCGCAAGCGGCCATGGAGATCTTCGCCGCGGCTTCGTTGAATATTATTTTCCCGAGCAGGTAGACGATCAAACAGGTGCATGAAGAGATGAGAGCCTGAATTATTCTCACGGCGAGAAGATTCTCTTTCCCGAAAATGAAATATATGAAAGAGAGAAACAGGCTGTAGACCGGAGGCCTCAACGCCTTCGCTCCCTCGTCGGTGATCAGGCCGTCTCCCGAGAGGAAATTCAAGGCGATCCCGCTCCACTGCCGGGAATCGGGAAAGTACAATTGATGCGGGTCCAGAGAGATTCCCCAGGCGAACCGGAGGGCAAGGGTGGCGACCATTACCGCGAGGACGAACTTTTCCTTGCCTATGGTTCGGATGTTCATTATGACGGTAGTAGGTTAATTTCGAATCTCTGTCAAGATGTTAGCGGGGAGCGTCGCTTGAACGAGGAAACGCCGGAATGAAGCTCGCGCTCGTCGGAATCTCGAATTCGGGTCGCACGACCCTTTTCAACAGCCTCACGGGACGGGACGCCGCGACGGCGGGCTATTCCGCGTCCGAAACCAAGCCGAACGTGGCGATCATCAAGGTGCCCGACCGGCGCATCGACGAGCTCGTGAGGATCTTCAAGCCCAAGAAGCACACGCACGCGAGAATCCAGTACATGGATTATCTGGGGCTCACGAGGGGCGACGCCGCGCAGAACAGGAAGGTCATCGAGTTCATCAAGGATTCGGACGCGCTCGTATACGTGCTCCGCGGGTTCGACGACGATAGCGTGACGCATCCCCTCGGCGGCGTCGATCCGATTCGCGACTTCGAGACTCTCGAGGCCGAGCTGCTGATCTACGATCTCGACCTCGCCGAAAAGCGGCTGATCAATATGGATGAGTCCGCCAGAAAAGGCCACCCGCCGAGGAAAGAGGAACGCGCGGCGGTCCTCAAATGCAGGGAGGCTCTGGAAAGGGAGATGCCCCTGCGCTATCTCGAATTCGACGCGACCGAGGAGAGGGCGCTCAGGCATCTCGAATTCATTTCGAGGCTGCCCGTCATGGCGGTGATCAACGTCGACGAATCGGGCCTGCAGAGCGCCAAGAGCTCTTCCTGGCGGGATACGATCCGGGACAGGATCGCCCGGTTCGCGGAGAACTTCTTGACGCCGATCGTTCTCTCGGGGAAGATCGAAATGGAAATCGCCCATCTTCCCGCCGAGGAAGCGGCGGACTTTCTGCAGGATCTCGGAGTCGACGTTTCGGCGCGCGAGCGCGTGATCAAGGAATCGTACGCTCTGCTCGGGCTGATCTCGTTCCTGACCGTCGGCGAGGACGAGGTCCGCGCCTGGACCGTGAGGAAGGGGATCGCGGCGCACGCGGCCGCCGGCAAAATCCATACCGACCTCGAGAGGGGCTTCATCCGCGCCGAGGTGATTTCCTGCGACGATTTTCTCGAGGCCGGGAGTCTGGCCGCCGCGCGCGCGAAGGGCCTCTTGCGGCTCGAGGGCAAGACGTACGTGGTCCAGGACGGCGACATCATCGATTTCAGATTCAGCGTATGAAGCTTGTCACGACAGAACGAATCCTCTTCACCGGTCTCGCCCTCTTTCTGTTCGCCGGGCTCTTCGTCGTCGACGACTACGGGATGAACACCGACAGCCAGAAGAATTTTCGCGAAGGCGAGATGCATCTGGACTACCTTCTGACGGGCCGCGTGGATCGAGACGCTCTCCAATGGCAAATGCACGGAGCGTATATCTTCGTCGCCGCCGACGCGGCGAAGCGCCTGCTTCATGACCGCCTCGGCCTGTACGACGCCACGGCGGCGCGCCATATCGTTCTGCTTCCCATGACGGCTCTTTTCCTGGCGTGCCTTTTCTTCTTCGTCAGGAGGCACTGGAGCGCTCTCCACGGGCTCGCGGCCGCAGGGCTACTTTTGACCTTCCCGTATTACTGGGGCCAGACGTTCAACAATCTGAAGGACGTGCCTCTCCTGATCTTCTTCTCTCTCTCCGTCATGTGCTTCGTCGAATGGACCTTCACGCGCGCGCTGAAATATTTCTACGGGTTCTTCGTTCTGCTGGGCTGCGCGATCGCGATCAAGACCTATGCTCTTTTCGTTCTTCCCGTGCTTCTCGTCTGGATCCTCATTCGGCCGGGAACGCGGGAACCGGGAACGCGGTTACCCGGGCCGGGATCGATCTTCCATCTGCTCGCCGGCATGTGCGCGGCGCTCGCCATCGTGCTCGCCTTCTACGCTCCGGCCTTCTGGGGAGTCGGAGACAAGCTGTCCTTTCTCGGCACCTGGCACGAGCATGTGAAGGAGATCACCTACGGGCGGAGCGGCTCGTTCAGCCTGAATCCGTTCGCGCAGGTTCTGTTCAGGACTCCGCTCCTCGTATTGATCTTCGCTCTGATCGGTCTGTTCGCGGCGGCAAGGAGATATCGCGCGTCGCCCCTCCATTCGCTCCTTCTCGTCTGGCTGACGCTGCCCCTCGCCATCCCGTGTTTTCCCCGCACCTTGACCTATCATAACGGAATGAGACACTTCCTGGTCTTTCTCGTTCCCTTCTGTATCCTGTCCTCGATCGGAATCGGCGAGACCGCGGGTTTCCTCGCGAGAAAGCTGAAGAGGGACAGGGAGACGCTCGCCCGGGCGATCGCGGCCGTGACGGTAGGAGCGAGCCTGTGGGGCGTCGTGACGACCCATCCCTATCAAACGACTTTCTTCAACGCCCTGGCCGGGGGATTGAAGGGTGCGCAGGAAAAGGGACTCGCCGATTCCTGGGATTACTGGTTGAATTCATATCGGGAGGCCGAGCGATGGATCGATCGCTTCGCGGCCCCGAACGCCTATGTCGTGGCTCTCTATATATCCGGAACTCCGCCTGTTTTCCATACGGATCTGATGAAGGATGCCATCGGCAGGGCGGATCTCAGGGTTCTGCGTTTACCCGCCGTCCCCTCCCGCGCGGGAAGAATCGCGATTCCCGGCAACACCTATGTGATACTCGTTCCGTTCGATTATCTTCGCCCGAGCCGCCTGGCCCTGGAGCAATCGGGGGAATTCCGGAAGGTATTCACCATCTCGCGGCAGGGAGGCGAGATCTGCACGATCCTCTATAAACCTCCGGCGAATTGAAATACCGCAGGGCGCTCTTGTCTCGACGGCGTCCGGTATGGTAAGGTGAGGCGGCGGACAAAGGGCGGCCAGATTCCGGATTCGACGGAGAACGATGCATTTCTCGAAAAAAGCGAGCTCGCGATCAGGAGCGAAACGAAGCGGCGCACGCGTTTTCGGCCCCATTATAGGCGTCGCGGCGCTTCTCGCCGTCGTCTACTGGCTCATTGAAGCCTTTGCGCACTCCCGCTTCACCGGCGGCTCGTTTGCCGGCCAGCTTGTTACGAGAGATTTCAACTTGATCGTCGAGAGGCTCGCGTTCCTCGCGATCATGATCGGTTTTTCCGCTTTCTGCGTGAGCCTCGCGCGAAGGGAGCAGCGCAAGGCGGACCAGATCGCCCGCGAAGACGAGCTCAAGCGCGCCGCGATCATGGAGAACATCCAGGAGATGATCCTGCTGCAGGACACGAATCTCACCGCGCTCTGGGCGAACAGGGCTTCCGCGGATTCTCTCGGGCTTCAGCCCGAAGATATCGTCGGCCGGCACTGCTACGAGCTGTGGCACGGACGAAGAGAGCCGTGCGTCGTCTGTCCCGTTCTCAGGGCGATGCAGACGGGGGTCCATCAGGAGAACGACGTTTTCACGCCCGACGGGAGGGCGTTCTACATCAGAGGGTATCCCGTGCGCGACGACGACGGGAGGGTCACCGGCGCCGTGGAGGTCACGCTCGATATAACCGCCCGCAAATACGCCGAGGAAGACCTCGCCCGGGAAAAGGAGCATCTTGCCGTAACGCTCGCTTCGATCGGCGACGGCGTCGTCGTCGCGGATACGAAAGGCACGATCACCTTCATCAACCGGGCGGCCGAAACGCTCTCGGGCTGGGCCGGCGCCGAAGCGCTCGGCCGGAAACTCGACGACGTTCTCATGCTCCTGGACGAACGGACGCGCATGCCCCGCAGGAATCCGCTGGATGAGGTGTTGAATACGGGCATGCCCGCAAGCCTTCCCGCGAGCACCGTCCTCCTCTCGCGCGACGGCGCCGAGCGGCTCATCGCCGACAGCGGCTCTCCGATCAGGAACTCCGACGGAGAGCTCGTCGGGATGGTCCTCGTCCTTCGCGACGTCACCGAGAAACGGCGCCTCGAGGAGGAGATCGTCAAGTCGCAGAAGCTCGAATCGCTCGGGGTTCTCGCCGGCGGCATCGCGCACGATTTCAACAATATCCTGACCGCCATCATCGGCAACGCGTCGCTTGCGCGGCTGTCGATGAGCGCCGAGGACAATTCGTACGCCGTCCTCGACGACATCGAGAAAGCCGCCATGCGGGCGAGCGCGCTCACGCAGCAGCTTCTCACGTTCTCGAAAGGCGGTGCGCCGATAAAGAAGATCACGCCGCTCAACGAGATCATTCGGGATACCGTGCAGTTCGCGCTGAGCGGCTCCAATATCTCGGGTCGTTTCGATCTTTCCGGCGACCTCTGGCCGGTCGTCGCGGACGCCGGGCAGATCAGCCACGCCATAAACAATATCGTCATCAACGCGCGCGAGGCGATGTCCCAGGGCGGAACGATCGCCGTTCGGACCGAAAACGCCGACGTCGCGATGGATTCCGCTCTGCCTCTTTCGCCGCGGAAGTACGTGAAGATATCGATACAGGATCAAGGCGTCGGCATTTCCCGCGAAGATTTGTCCAAAATATTCGATCCGTATTTCACGACGAAGGAAGAGCAGCATAGCGGCCTCGGGCTCGCCGTCGCGTACTTCGTCGTGAGAAAGCACGACGGGCACATTCTTGTCGACTCGGAGCCGGATGTCGCGACCACCTTCTCGATCTACCTGCCGGCCGCGATGGAATCGGGAGCGTCGGCTCGCGAATCCGCCGCGAGCGGCGCGGCGCACAAAGGCCATGGAAGAATCCTCGTTATGGACGACGAAGATATCGTTCGGGGCGTTCTCGGCAGGATCCTCGAGCGGTTCGGATACGAGACCGCGTTCGCGCGGCACGGCATGGAGGCCATCGACGCATACCGCGACGCCATGGAATCGAAGAAGCCGTTCGATGCCGTCATCATGGATCTGACCGTCACCGGCGGCATGGGCGGAAGAGAGGCGATCGAGCTCCTTCGGCTCGTCGATCCCGGCGCGACCGCTATCGTTTCGAGCGGATACAGCGACGATTTCGTGATGTCCGACTACCGGAAATACGGGTTCGACGGAGTCATCGCGAAGCCGTATTGCGCGGAGGAGCTGGGCGAGGTCCTCGCAAAGGTCTTGAGCGGGAGAAAGACCGGGCGTTAAGCATCTTTTCGCGGGAGCCGCCCCAGTCGCGCAACTCGTTATAATTAAATAACATAACAATTACAGCCATGGGGGGCGGCGCCGCGGTTATCGTGCGGGACGGGCATCTATTATGCATGATTGATATCCTGAAAGGATCATTGCGCGAACAAACTGTTTTTTGCACGGCGGGCGTTCCCGATGCATATTTGCTCCGATGGAGGCTTCGATGATTACATGCGCGTCCATGAAGAGGGCTCTGCTCGTCCATGGTGTTCTGCCGGTCGTTTTCATGCTTTCGTTCAATGCGTGCGACGACGCGGACACGGTAAAACCCCCCGCGGTCCCCGATGGTGCCGATACGGAAGCGCCGAGCGTGCCCTTGAATCTTTTCGCTGCCGCCGCGTCCGATTCGAGCATGGAAATAACATGGTCGCCGTCGACGGACGACGTCGGCGTCGAGGGTTACCGGGTCTTTCGCGACGGCTCGGCAGCGGGCCTTGCGGCGTCGCCTGCGTACCTCGACACCGGTCTCGCCGCGGGAACCAGCTATAGCTACCAGGTCAGCGCCTTCGACAGCTCCGGCAACGAAAGCGCGCGATCGGGCGCCGCGACCGGCACGACTTCGGGCGGGAGCTCGAGCGGCAACACCTACCTGGTCGGCCCGTCCAGGACGTATACGAGCATTCAGCAGGTGGAGGCGCTCCTCGAGCCGGGCGACCTGGTGCTGGTGGACGGAGACGCGGTTTACACGGGCGGCATCACCTTCAGCAACGCGGGAACGCCCGGGCAGCCCATCACGATCCGCGGCGTCAAGGTGAACGGCAGCCGCCCCGCGATCGAGGGAGGCAACAACGTCGTCGAATTCAATCAGAACAACTACGTGTTCGAAGGATTCGAGATCCGTAACGCGGGATTCCGGGGCCTCTATCACCACGCCGACAATACCGTTATCCGCGACTGCGTCGTGCACGATTGCCCGCACGGCATCCTCGGCGCCGATCAGGGCTCGGGAGATATAACCATCGAGTACTGCGAGATTTACGCTTGCGGCGAGGGGGATGGCCGGCACCAGATCTACATGTCGACGAACGAGAACGATTACCCCGGATCGGTCTTCCGCCTGCGGTTCTGCTACATCCACGACGGCACCGGCGGCAACAACGTCAAGAGCCGCGCCGAGCGAAACGAGATCTATTACAACTGGCTGGAGACTCCCTACTACCACAACCTCGAGCTCATCGGGCCGGACCCGGCCGGCGGCGTTGCGGAGGATAAAGCGCGCGAGGACTCGGACGTCGCCGGGAACGTTCTCATCGCCTCCCGCTACAGCCGCAACGTCCGCATCGGCGGCGACGGAACGGGGCAAAGCTTCGGGCGCTACCGGTTCATGAACAACACCTTCATTCATCGAAACGCCGGTCCGGCCTCGCAGATCTTCGCGCATTTCGACGTCGAGAGCGTGGAGATGCACAACAACGTCTTCTATATCACCTCCTCCGTGGTGTTCGACGATTCCGAGGCGAGCTGGGTGTTCGGCCGGCGCGTGAGCGGGAGCAACAACTGGGTTCATTCCGGCGCGGGGTTTCCGGCGGAATGGACGGGGACCCTCGCCGGCAGCGATCCGGGATTCGTCGACATGGCGAACGATCTGCTGGGCCCCGCCGCCGGGTCGATCCTCATCGACGCGGGAACGGCCGCGATGACGAGCCCCGCGGGGTCGCCCTTTCCGAATCCGCTGGCGGTACCGCTCTTTCATCCGCCGCTGGAGGCGCTCATCTCCGTGGGCACGGCCGAGCATCGTCCCGTCGACGGCGCCATCGACGTCGGGGCGTTCGAGCGCCGGTAGAATACGGCCGGGAGCGGCGGTTCCTTTATGCCGATGGACACGAGGCCGCAGGTAAGGTATAATCGTCCTCGAAATTCGACACACACACATTCTTGCAGGAGGTACGCGGATGCGGAGCCTGATCGCGGCGGCGGGATCGTTCGTTATCGTGCTCGGACTCGCAGCCCCGCTCGCCGCCGCCACATGGCATATCAAGGCCGACGGCGGCGGGGATGCCGCCACAATCGCCGCCGCCGCCCAGGCGGCCGCGGCGGGCGACACCATACTTCTGGCGAACGGCACCTATTCCGGCACCGGCAACCGGGATATTGCGCTCTATACCAAGCCGCTGACCATCCGCTCGGAAAGCGGCGATCCCGCCCTCTGCATCATCGACTGCGGGGGCAGCGCGTCCGAGAACCACGCGGCTTTTGACATACGGGCGGCCGGGAATCCATCCATCGTGCTGAAGGGCCTCACCATCCGCGGCGGCTACGGGTCCTCGGCCGGAGCCATCTATATCACCAAGTACTCGGCGGGGAACGTCACGGTGGATATCGAGAACTGCGTCTTCACGGAGAACACGAGCGTTTGGGCCGGCGGCGCCATTCTGGTAATGATAGACTGCACCGTAAACCTTACCGGCTGCTCGTTCATCGATAACTCGGCCTCGACCGGCGGCGCGCTGGTGCAGGCCGAGGGGAGCTTCGCGTCGGTGACCGCGTGCACCTTCTCCGGCAACCACACCCAAGATGGCGGCGCCGTGTACTTCGGCTACGCCGGAACGATCGCGGCCACGGGAAGCTATACCAGCTGCAGTTTTCTGGGCAACACCGCCACCAAGTATGGCGGGGCCTTCTACGCCGAATCGGGCAGCCCGGTTTTCAACGGATGCTCCTTTTCGGGGAATTCGGCGGACTTGTCGGGCGGCGCCGTCTATCTCGGCGGCGGGATGTCCATGACTCGCTGCTCCTCGATCCGGAACCGCGCCCTCTCCGACGGCAGCAGCATATACTGCGCGGCCGCGCAGCCCATCCAGATCACGAGCTGCACCTTCGTCGCCGACTCTCTTGGCGGTTCGGTCATAGCCTGCCTGTCCAACGTATCTCCGGTTCTGGACAGGACCCTGATTGCGTTCGCCAAGTCGGCATCCGCCATATATTGCGGCGGCGGCAGCCCGGGCACTCCCACCCTCACGTACTGCGACATCTACGGCAACCAGTTCGGCGATTGGACGGGCTGCATCGCGGGCCAGGCCGGCATCAACGGCAACATATCCCTGGATCCCCGGTTCTGCAACCTCACGACGGGGGATATCTCCGTGGCGGACTGCTCCAAGTGCCTTGCCGCCAACAACGACGACGGCCAGAACATAGGTTCGGATTGGGACGTCGGCTGCTCCTGCGCCCAGGCCGTCGAGCCCGCCACCTGGGGCGGCCTGAAATCCCTCTACAAGAAATAGAGCCGTCGTTGCCCGGCGACATATCCTCCCATCGTCAAAGATTGTTTACAATTTGCGCCGATGGGAGTATAATAGTGCGCACAGGGGGTTTAGAGGGAGGTTGTTAAAAGCAACCGGGATCCGTGCGGGCGTACGGAATAGGGATCTTCCAAAAGATAGGGGAAAACGAGTGTAAGACATACACTCGGACTGCTGTTCAAGCTCCGGCGCCTCGCGCACATTTTCAACGAAAAGCAGATTGAGTTCGATTCGACGCGGCACTGTCTCGCGGCCTTCCCTTTTGCCCGCGGACGGGGCGATGCATTGAGGAGAACACGTTTGGATCATTTGATATATAAATCGTGCGGTTCATTCAGACTGGTCAATGTCCGGGGGGAATGGTTCATGAAGAAAGCTGTGCGCATTCTATGGATCTCGGTGGGTGTTCTTCTCGTCCTGAGCGCCGCCGGCCAGGCCACGAAGATCATCTACCAGAGCCCGAAAGAGCTCGCGACTCAGTCCTCGCAGATCGTGCGGGGCACCGTCGCGAGCGTGAAATCGTACTGGAACGCGGAGGGAACGAAAATCTTCACCGAGGCGCTCGTCGCGGTCGACGAAACGTACAAAGGGGCCGCGATCGGCGAAGCGCGGGTGCTCCAGCTCGGCGGCATCGTCGGGCATGTCAACATGCGCGTCGAGGGCGCGCTCACGTGGAGGCCCGACGAGGAGGTTCTCCTCTTCCTCGAGCCGAACGTTCCGGGTACGTTCAGCGTTTCGGGTTTCTCCCAGGGGAAATTCGATATCGCGCGCGATCCGAAGACGGGCAAGGTATTCGTGAAGGGCGTCGAGCTCGATGGCGTCGAGCTTGTCGGGATGCCCTCCGGGGCCGCGCCGCCCCCGCGGGGAAGAGTCCCTCTCGATCAATTCATCAATGAAACCCTCGGCCGCAGGTAGGAAAGGAGGATCGCCATGAATCGCAGCACGATGTTCTTCGTAGCCCTTCTCGGGATCCTTCTTTTCGGATCCCTCGGTCTCTCGGGCGCGGACAGGATTCCCCTCATGGCCAACGATCCCGACCATGACGGCGTGCCCGATCCGCTCGATCTCTGTCCCCAGGTGAACGCCTCTTTCTTCGATCGCAACGGCGACGGCTGCATCGACGACGCGTCGGGCGCCCGGCATACGGAGTTCTGGGTGAACGCCGATCTGCCCTTCGTGTATCGCGTCAACGCGAACGGAGCCCCGGGCATCGCGAACGGGAGCGACTTCACCGCCGTCCAGAACGCGATGAACGCGTGGGCGGCGATCGCCGGGACCGGTTTCACCGTGAGCTACGGGGGAACGACGCCGCAGCAAAGCGCCTCGGCGCTCGACGGGATGAACCTCGTCACGTTCGAGGACTACCAGTATCAGTTCTCGAACGCCGTGATCGCGGTCGGCATATCGACATCGTTCACGGTGGACAGTCTCTATAACGGCAAACAGTACCTCCCCGGCCAGATCTTCGACGCGGACATAATCTTCAATCCCGTGAAGACGTTCCGCACGCCGACCGCGGGGAACTCGGGAATCGACGTCCAGAGCGTAACGACGCACGAGGCGGGGCACCTCTTCGGCATCTCGCATTCGCCCGTGAGAACGTCGACGATGTTCTACGTGCTGCCGCCCGGCACCGGCGCGGCGAGCCTCTCCACGGAAGACCGGCTCGTCTTTCTCAAGGCCTACGCTGACGCCGCGACGCTCGCGGACGCCAACCGGATTTCGGGCACGGTCACGAACGGATCGGCGGGAGGAGGCCCCGTGCCCGGAGCCATCGTCTGGGCTATCAGCGCGGCTTCGGGGGATACGGTCGCCGCCGATTACACGATGCCGGACGGAAGCTACACCTTCCTCGGCATGGCCGACGGGAGCTACTATATCGGGATCTATCCGCTCGACGGGAGCTCGGCGATCTCGGGGCTGGAACCCGGGTATATCAACGCGCTCGTCGAGACCACGGCCGTGACCGTGTTTCCTCCGGAATACTACGATCAGAACGAATCGAACGCGGACAATCCGACGGACAAGACGGCGGTCGCGGTCTCGGGCGGCGCGATGGCGACCGGCATCGATATCGTCACGAACGTCGATCTGACTCCGCCGGAGATCGTCAGCATCACTCCCGTGACGGACGGGACGGACGTGCTCATCGACGCCGCGCTCAAGCTCACCTTCTCGAAGCCGATGGATGACGGCACCATACAGGGCAATTTCAAGCTCATGGATGCCGCGACACAGGCCTTCATCACCGGCAAGGCGACCTTTCTCAAGGACGATTCGGTCATCGTGTTCACCCCGACGGTGCCGTATGAATTCAACACGTCCTACGAGCTGACGCTCAAAACCGGCCTCAAGGATATCTACGGCAACGGCCTCGCGGCGGAATACGCGTCGAGCTTCACGACAGAAGCGATGCCGCCTCTTGCGCTGACGAGCCTCTCCCCGAGCAAGGGAGTCGTCGGAAATCTCATCGTCATCAACGGCGCGGGTTTCAGCCCGACGATCGACGAGAACGGCGTCAGCTTCGGAANNGCGGCGACCGACCTCGTGACCGTGACTATCGGCGGCAACACGAGCAACGGGCTCACCTTCACGGTGCTCTCGTCCACGGAGGTCGCGCGGGGATTCCAGACCGGCGTGGCGGAGCTTTATTCGACCCCACGGTCGATCACCGTGCTTCCGGATGGCGGCTACGCCTACGTCGCGACGAGCGCCGGCGTCTCGATCGTCGTCGTCGACCCCGGGCTCCCGAGCTACCTGACGGTGACGTCGCTCGCGGTGCCGGGCGGGCTCGACGCGATGGAGGCGACTCCCGACGGAAAGACGGTGTACGGCGTGAGCCGCGCCAACCGGAAGCTCTACACGATCGACACCGACCTTTCCCACGGCCCGCTCTTCAACACGATCATCTCCGAGCACCAGCTCTCCGCGGACCCGCTCGGGGTATGCATCGATCCGGGCGGCGGGAGGGCGTACATTTCGACCCTGGCAGGCGAGATCCAGATTTGGGACGTTCGGACGGGGAGCGCGACCTTCGAGAATCAGATCGGGGCCGTCATGTCCCCCGACGGCACCGTCCGAGGGAAGATGGCGATCGACCCCGCGGGTGAATACCTTCTCACGCTGAGCGGCGCGGGAAAAATGAACGTCTTCGATCTCGGCCCCGACACGCTCTTCGTGCAGGTATCGGTGCTGCTGGATCCTCAGGACGTCGTCGTCGACCCGGCCGGCCAGCGCGCGTACGTCGGCGACGGATCGGGGAACGTGACCGTCGTATCCATGCAGCCGTTCTTCAAGGTGCAGGATATGAATACGGGCGGTTCGACGCGCGGCATGACTCTGACGCCCGGCGGCGTCTATCTGTACGCGTGCAACCAGCAGCTCAACGACATCGACGTCATAGATCTGAACGAGAGCAGCGGTACGTTCCGGAGCGTCGCCGCGACGATCGATCTCGCGGCGAGCCCCATCGATATCGATCTTTCTCCGGACGGCTTCTATGCGTTCTCCGTCACGACCGATACGCGGCAGCTCATCGTCAC
>JAFNGP010000068.1:6130-7301 GCA_017885175.1 bacterium | reverse complement strand
TTGTCGATGCCGCCCTTGTAGTCGGGCGGGAGGGGGCGCTGCCACCGCGCCTCTTCCCTGTCGTCCATCTTGCCTTCCTTGATGATGGAGGGCTTGATGTTCGGGATGACGATGACGTCGAAATCCTTGATCCGGTTCTGCTTCACGTCCTGGTTCGAGACGTTGGCGTAGGGGACCTTGAACGTGTCGAACAGGTAGCGCGTCCAGCCCTCGTCCATGCTCGCGATCCACGGCTTGAAGAGGGCGGTCTTCGCGGCGCGAAGCTCGCGCGTCGGGCCGGCGGGAGCTGCCGCGAGCGGGATAAAATCGACGTGCGTCCGCGGCGCGATATCGGAGGCCGCCGCCGCGAGCCCTTTCTGGGCGGGCACGATGAACGTTCCCGCCGGAAACGCCCCGGCCTCGCCGAGGCGGCGCACGACGAGCCCTTTCGCGAGCAGCTCGTTCGCAGCCTGATAGGACGCGTTGATCTCGGGGCGGAGCGCATATCCCCAGGCGCCGTCCGCAAAGCTCCCCGGGGGGTACGGATATTCGGCGAGCACCTCGAGAGGAGCCTCGAAACGCTCGTCGATCTCGTCGCACCCGACGCCCATCAGGAGCGGCATCGTCCAGCCCGTGACGTCGTACGGCTTCTCGATCGGCGCCTTGTCGCTCGAACGGGTATCAGGGTATTCCTGCTTCTCGAGGAGATCCTTCGCGTACCGCCCATAGGGCTGATCGAGCCTGACGACGAAGGATCCCGCGCGGTAGAGCCGGTCGCCGACCGCGAAGTCTTTCGACGCGCGGTGCACCTCGACCCCGCCGAGCATGAGCGCCTCGACGAGACGCGCCGCCGTAACGGGATCGCGCTGCGGCGACGGGACGATATAGGCGAACGGTTTTTCGGTCTTCCCGCGCTCGACCGCCTTCAGGCCCATGCGGTAGAAGTTCTCGAGGAAGCGTTCCCGGTTCTCCGCGCACGTCTCGATGAACGATTCCGCCACGGCGAGGTCATAGTCGACGATGTCGCGAAGCCGCCACCAGCCGCCCGGCCACGGGTTCGGGAAGTTGATCACCATCTCGTATCTCGGGAAACCCGCGTCGTCTCCGCGAAGCTCGCCGGGCTCGATAAAAACGGGGCTCGCGACGTTCACGTTCGCGGCCTCGCTGAGGAGGCCGATCTGGTTGTGCCACC
>JAFNGP010000068.1:4687-6114 GCA_017885175.1 bacterium | reverse complement strand
CCTCGCACGCGAGCTGCATCGAGGCTCCTACGAGGTTCATCGCGCGATAGACGATCGGATCGACGTTCCTGTTGGCAGGCGGGTAGTAGGGAGGGAGGAAGAGCCGGGCTCCGGTGCCCCACATCTGGTGCATGTCGAGGACTGCCTGCGGGACCGCGCTTCGGAAGAAAAGATCGAATACCGCCCGGGTCTCGGCGAGGTTCAGCATGAACCAGTCGCGGTTGTTGTCGTGGCCGGCGTAGTGGTGGTAGAGCCAGGGCATGGAGCCCCCTTCGTATTCGGTGCCGAGCCATTTCTTGTACCAGTCGACGACCATCTGGTGGCCGTCGGGATTCATCGGGACGATGAAAAGGATCGTCTGTTCGAGGTCTTTCGAAAGACGCTCGCTTCTTCCGGCGGCGACATTGTGCGCGAGCTCGAGAGCCATCTGCATCCCTCCGACTTCGGTCGCGTGAAGACTCGCCGTTATCATCGTGATGATTTTGGCCTCTTTGATCAGCGCGGCCGCCTCAGCCGGCGCGAGGTTCCGCGGATCGGCGAGGCGCCGCGAGATCTCCACGTAGCGGTCGAGCTTCTCGAGGTTCGCGGGCGTCGAGAGGATGACCGCGATCATGGGCTTCCCGAGAGTCGTCGTGCCGATTTTCTTGACCGTGACCCACGGCGAGGCCTCGTCGAGCATCTCGAAGTAGGCAAGCGTCTGCTCGTAGTCGGCGAGCTTGCGATCGGCGCCGATCTCGAAGCCGAGGAACTCGGCGGGGGATTTGATGGCAGCCGGGGCAGCCGCCCCCGCGGCCGCTGCCGCCGCCGGCGCGGCGAAGGCCGATGCTGCCGCCGCGAGCGATACGATCGACGCAATGAGAATGACGAGCCGTCCGCGCATGCCGGTGACCTCCTGTGACGAAACTCGAATCCGATGATCAGGTCCTGCGGGGCCCGGGTGTCCGCCGCGCCGCCGCCGTGATCGCGAGAAGCGCCGCAAGGCTCGCGAGCGAGCCCGCGATGAAACCGTCTATCCCGAAGGGCTTCTTGAGCCAGGTCCAGAGAATCGCCGTGAGAGAACCAGCGACCATCGATGCGACGACGCCTGCCTTGCTCGCGCCCTTCCAGTAGAGACCGAAGATGAGCGGCCACAGATTTGTGCTCGCGATGACGGCCCACGCGAAGCCGGTGAGAACGAGGATGAGAGCCGGCGGCCGCAAAGCGATCACGAGCGATATGAGCCCGACGGCCACGGTCACGACACGGTTCGCGAGGACCTCCCGCGGGCCGGTCAGCTTGCGCTTGAGGCCGTGCTCGTAGACGTCGGTGATGAGCGAGCTCGACATGATGATGAGAACGCCGGCGAAGGTCGACATGCCGGCCGCGACGACTCCCGCGAGCAGCAGCGCCGCCTGCCACGGCGAGAGCACCATCGCCACGAGCTTCGG
>JAFNGP010000068.1:0-4604 GCA_017885175.1 bacterium | reverse complement strand
CTCACGACGAGCGAGAAGCTGAAGAGCCCCGCCCAGCCCCACACCCCCGGTGTATGCACGTACTGCGGTCCGATCGCGGCGAGCTTCTCCATTCCCGCGCCGAGACCGCCGACCGCGTCGATGGTTTTGAACAAGAGGAGGAGGAGCGAGAGAATCATCACCCACGCCTGGATGAAGCTCGTCCAGACGACCGCCATGTAGCCGCCGAGCACGACGTAGAAGATGATCACGAGCCCCGAAATGAGCACGCCTCCCCAGTAGGGGAGATCCATGAGCACCTCGAACGCGTTCGCCATGCCNNGAGTTGAAGCGCCGCGCGAAGAATCCCGACATCGTCCTCACGCCGTAGCGCTCGGTCATCTCGCGCACGCGCTTGCCGAGGACGATCCAGCAGAGCGTGCAGCCGACGAGCACGTTGATCGCGCCGATCCAGACCGTCGCCATGCCGAATTTGTATCCGAAGGCGCCGCCGCCGATGATGAGCACCGAGCTGAAATAGACGGCGATGTACGAGAGCGCCGTTACCCACGGCCCGATCGTGCGGCCCCCGAGAATGAAGTCGGAAGCCGATTGCGTCCTTCGGACGCTCCAGATGCCGACCCCCATGAGGACGGCGACATACATGAACAGAACGGCGATGCACGCCTGAAGCAGTGTCACGGCTTCCCCCTTGTTCGTTCCTCTACGGCCGCCGGTCGCTTCCGCGTCCGCGGAGCGCCCAGACGAGCGCGGCGACCACGCTCGCGCCGGTCACGACAAAGGCCATGAACGTCATCCACGGAAAGTTGAACGGTCCCATTTCGAGTCTCCTAGTATTTAAAAAGTAGTTCCCATCGCAGAAAATGAGCCGTATCGCTCCCGGAGAAATAGTAATCCCCGGGGAGGAGCGCTTCCCAGAGAATGTACGCCGTAAGAAACTTATTCAATGTTCCGGAGAGCTTCACGAACGACAGGGTTCCGCGGTAGCTTCCCGCGCCGAAGAGCGATGTGCTCGCGCCGGCGGGAGGCGCCTCGGGCGCCCACATCAGGTAGAGCCGCTCTTCGAGCGTGATGCGATCGAGCGGCTTGATCTCGATGCCGAACCACATCGAAGCGAAATTTTCCCAGAACCCCGCGCCGCGCTCCTTCGCGAGAGAGTAGATATAGAGGTCGCTCCATTTCGGCCAGCGGGAATAGACCGGATTCCATCCTTCGTATGTGTCCGCGCTCCCGGGATCGTCCCCGGAGAGATAGAAGCTCCCCGCGCCCAGCGCGATCGGCACGCGCTCGACCGGCAGCGCGTATTTCCCGTACAGGTAGCCTCCGTACGCGAGACGCGCCTGCGCGCCGCGGTCGCCGGCCTGCACGGCCCCCTCGGCGGCGAAGGTGAGCCGGCCGAAGCCTTTTCCCGACGCGCGCGCCCCGATCGTATGGATGTCGCTTTCGGGATATGCGCCGTCCTTATCCTTCTCGTTCTTGAAGAAGTAATACGCTTCGAGCTTGCGGCCCTCGAGCGACTCGTCCGTGTAATAGAGCCCGGCGCCCGTCTCGTCCCATTCGATCAGNNTGCGCGTCCAGCCGCCGCTTGCCGAACGAGGCGGTGAGAAGCAGCGCGTTGAAATATCCCGTGCGCGAGCCGTCGAGCGGCCCGCCGTCCCAGCAGATGAAGCCTTCGCCGTAGAGAAGGTTCTGTCTCCCGGCGACGAAGCCGAAGGGTGTGCCGCCCAGATTCTTGCCCTCGACGTAGAGATTCTCGAATATGAGCTCGTGGATCTCGAATGGCCGGTTCTCGAGCCCCTTGTTCGATTTGTACCAGCGCCGGTGCTCGTTGTTGAGCATCGCGTAGAGCTTCCACCGCGCGCCCGGGGCCCAGGAGCCCCAGAGCTGCGATCGCACGCGGATATAGTTGTTGTCGTCGGCGAGGCGGTTCGAGAAATCGGTGAGGTTGGCGCCGTATTCCTGGCGAAGGCGGAGACGATACCCCCAGTCGAACGCGCTCGCGGGCTTTTCCCCGGCGATAAGGTCGCCTGCGACGATACAGAGCAGAGCGACGGCGCTCAGTGCGTGCCGGACGAACCTTGCGGTCCTGTTCGGGCCATTGCGGCTCACGCGGGCTCTCCTTTCGAATCCGGGGGTTGCGGTCCCGCGAACCCCCATTTTCTAAAGGAATTTCGAAGGCATGTCAAGACATCCTCTTGTGTGGTATGCTCCTTCGGAAAGCAGTTCGTCACGCGTCGTCCGGAAGCCGAATTCAAAGGAGCGAACATGAAACCGCAGCTTCTCGCGCTCGTGGCCGCCGCGGCCTGGGGCATCGGCGGATATTTCGAGAAGAAGGGCCTTCAGATGGGCAACCTCTCCGCCCCGATGGGGATCACCCTGCGCACGGCCGTCGCGCTCGCGATCCTCGGCGCCGTGAGCTTTCCGCAGTGGAAGACGCTCCCGCAGGCCGGCACGAAGCCCCTTATGATGATGGTCCTCGGGGGAGGGGTCCTCGCGGGAGTGGTCGGGATGCTGTGCTTCTACGCGGCGCTCAAAGGGGCGCCCCTCGGGCGCGTCATGCCCATCGCCTTCACGTCGCCTCTCTTCGGGGTACTCATGGGCGTGTGGCTCGGCGGCGAGACGCTCGGAGCGCGGGAGATCGTCGGCATGCTTCTCACGACGGGCGGGATTGTGCTCCTGACGGTTAAATAGAATGCACAGCGAAAGGAATGCCGCACAAGAACTGTTCGATGTCGCCGTAATCGGCGGCGGAGCCGCGGGCATGCTCGCGGCGGGGAGCGCGGCCGAGAGGGGACTCCGCGTCATTCTCCTCGAGCGAAACGCGCGCCTCGGGAAGAAGCTCGGCATCACGGGCGACGGCCGATGCAACCTGACCAACACCGACGAGAGAGACGCGTTCATCCGCAACTTCGGCGCGAACGGCAAATTTCTGTACCGGGCCTTTGACGCGTTTTCGAATCATGATCTGGTCGCGTTCTTCAGCGAGCAGGGCGTCGCGACGAAGGAGGAGCGGGGCGGAAGGATTTTTCCGGCGAACGACAGGGCGGACAGCGTCGTCGGGGCGCTGGAACGATACATGAAGAGGCACGGAGTCGCCGTCAGGCTGAGCTCTCGCGCGGAGAGAATCGTCGTCGACGCCGCTTCGGGAGCGGTGGCCGGCGTCAGGATCAGGGACCGCGAAACGACAATAAAAGCTGAAAACGTGATACTCGCGACGGGCGGGCTTTCGTATCCCGCCACGGGCTCGACCGGAGACGGCTACTCCATGGCGAAAGCGCTCGGTCACACGATCGTCCCGCCGCGCCCCGCGCTCGTTCCCGTCGAAACGGCGGAGACGTTCCCGAAGGATCTGCAGGGATTATCCCTTGCCGGCGTCGCCGTGACCGTCGTGAGCGGACGGAAGAGAATCGCTTCGGAAACGGGAGACCTGATCTTCACCCATTACGGCATTTCCGGCCCGGTCGTTCTTTCGCTGAGCGGCGCCATCGTCGAGCGTCTCGACAGGGGGGAGCCGGTCGCCGTCTCCATCAACCTGAAGCCGGCGCTCGACAGGGCCGGGCTGGAGGATCTCCTCATTCGCGAGATCGCCGGCTCCGCGAGAAAGCTGATAGGGACGGCGATGAAAGGCCTCGTCCCGAAGGCGCTCGTCCCGGTTCTCCTGAACGCCGGAGGGATACCCGAAGAGAGGCAGTGCGGCCGGATAACGAGCGCCGAGCGAAAGCGGCTGGCGGGATCGCTCGCGGATTTCCGGCTGACGGTGAAACGCCCGAGGCCCATCGAAGAGGCCGTCGTCACGCGCGGCGGAATCGATCTGAAGGAAGTCGATCCGCGCACGATGGAGTCCAGGAAAGTGAAGGGGCTCTATTTCTGCGGCGAGCTGCTCGATATCGACGGGAGCACCGGCGGCTACAATCTCCAGGCGGCTTTCTCGACGGCGCGCCTTGCCGCCGCGAACGTGCCTACGAGCCGTCCGTGAGCTTTTCGGGGTGATGCTTCACGACCTCCGCCTGAACCATGTATATCACGTTCTCCGCGATATTCGTCGTATGGTCGCAGATGCGTTCGAGGAAGCGCGCGATGAGGAGGAGCTGAACGGCCCGCGGAGCGGTGGAACCGTCCTTCACCATATAATCGTCGATCAGCTCCTGCTGGATCGCGTTTCTCAGGTCGTCCGCCTGCGGGTCCGAGAGGACGACCTTCTTGGCCAG
The DNA here is from genome assembly GCA_017885175.1 of bacterium. GTDB lineage: Bacteria > Krumholzibacteriota > Krumholzibacteriia > Krumholzibacteriales > Krumholzibacteriaceae > SSS58A. Next base: position 417 of record JAFNGP010000068.1, on the reverse strand, counting down.
CTCGATATCCTCCTTCACGAAGGATTCGATCGCCGTCTGTATCATATTCAGGGCCACGGCGGTCAGCTTCGGTATATCCACGAGGGGCTTCAGGAGCGGCTTGTCCACGAGCTCGAGGGTCCGCTGGGCGATGTCGACGGCGAGATCCGCGATCCGCTCCAGCTCGGCGTTTATCTTCATTCCCGTCGTGATGAATCGGAGATCCTTAGCCATGGGCTGATAGCGGGCGATCAGGTCGATGCATTTCTCGTCGATGAGGAGCTCCAGCTTGTCGATGTTGCGGTCGTCTTCGATGACGCTCCTCGCGAGATCCGCGTTCCGGGACTTGAGCGCCTCGACCGATTTGTAGATGGCCTCCTCGGCGAGCGTTCCCATGTCGATGATGCGTTTTTTCAGCTCGTCGAGCTCGGTGTCGAA
>JAFNGP010000067.1 GCA_017885175.1 bacterium | reverse complement strand
CCCGCGCGATCGTCTTTCCGTCGGGAGCGGCGATCACGCTGCACCCGTCGAAGACGAGCTCGTCCTGGGCGCCGACGAGGTTGACGTAGCAGAGCCAGCAGCCATTCTCGCGGGCGCGCTTCTGCATGAGCTTCTCGCGCTCCCTGCCCTTTCGGCGATGATAGGGAGACGCCGATATATTGATGACGATGCCCGCGCCGCCGAGAAGCACCTGCGAGGCGGTCGGCCCGTCGTCCACCCAGACGTCTTCGCAGATGCTTATTCCTACGGGGACGCCGCCGAAGCTTGCGACGAGCGCGTTTTCCCCCGGCTCGAAGTAGCGTTTCTCGTCGAATACGCCGTAGTTCGGGAGGTTGAGCTTGCGGTAGGTCGCGGCGACCTTTCCCTCGAAGAGCACGTGGCATGCGTTGTACGGACGAGCTCCGGGCCGGGCGGGGGGCTCGGGAACGCCGACGAGCATGGCGATTCCCTTCGCCTCGCGGGCGACCGCGCGGAGGGCGCGAGCGCAGTCCTTGAGAAACTGGGGCTTGAGAAGAAGATCCTCGGGAGGATATCCGCACAGCACGAGCTCGGGAAACGCGACGATCTCGGCGCCGCGCTTCTTCGCCTCGGCCGTCACGCGGCGGACGGCGCGGACGTTCCCGTCGAAGTCCCCCACGGTCGGATTGATCTGGGCGAGGGCGATTCGAATCTTCATGGGGCCGATACTATCACGGGAGCGGCCCCGGGAAAAGCCCTAACGAGAGCGGGCCGGGTCCGGACTCGAGGCCAAAAGGATGAAACTTTGCCGCCGCCGCGCCGTAATAGCAAATAGATGTCGTTGGAAACCTGGCGAAAGGAGCCTCGCAATGAAATGGGCGTTTGTCGCATCGGCAATTCTTTTCCTCGCAATGGCCTACCAGCCCCAACCCCTCCGCGCCGACTCGGATCGGACGATCGAAAAGAGCTTCCCCGTGCAAATGGGCGGCAAGCTCGACCTCGATCTGGAAACCGGCGGCGGCATAGAGATCACGGGCTGGGACAAGCCGGAGATCGCCGTGACGGTCGATATCGGCGGGGACGACGCGGACAAGGTCAGCGTCGAATTCGACGACGGGTCGTCGTATCTGAACATCCATTCCGAATGCAGCAAAAGGCGCCACGTCGACGTCGACCTGCATTTCACGATCAAGGTTCCGAACCGATGCGACGTGAGAATCGAATCGAACGGCGGCGAGATCGCGATAGAGGGCGTCGAGGGAGAGCTGAGCGGCAAGACCATGGGCGGAGCGCTCGAGCTCGTCCGCGTCAAGGGGGATATCGACCTCGAGACGATGGGCGGCGAAGTGCGTGTCGAGGACTCGGAGGCTAACGGCAAGGTGCACACGATGGGCGGCGGGGTGGTCATCCGGAACGTGAAGGGCGACCTCAAGGGTTCGACGATGGGCGGTTCGGTGACCTACGACAACGTTACCGGGCGCTCCGGCTCTACCACGGACGAAGAAGAGATGAACATTTCCACGATGGGCGGGGACATCAACGTCGCCGATACGGACAAGAAGGTCAGGGCGAAAACGATGGGAGGAGACATCGACGTCGCGAGGGCGGAAGAGGTCAGCGTGACGACGATGGGAGGCGACATCAACGTGGAAGAAGCGCCCGCGGGCGCGAGCGTCAATACGATGGGCGGGGACATCACGATCCTGTCGGCGGGGAAATACGTCGCCGCGAGAACGATGGGCGGCGACATCCGGGTCGAAGCGATCGACGGCGAGGTCAAGGCGTCGACGATGGGCGGGGATATCGAGATCACGATGGTCGGCGACCCGGCGAAGGGCGAGCGCGACGTCGAGCTATCGTCCATGGGAGGCACGATCGAGCTCACGGTGCCCGCGGGGCTTTCGATGAGCTTCGACCTCGAGATCGAGTACACGAAGGACCACCACAAGACATACCGCATCGAGAGCGAATTCCCGGTCAAGATCGAGGAAAGCGCGAAATGGGAGCATAATTTCCTGGGCAAGCCGCACAAGCACATCTACGGAACGGGCGAGGCCGCCGGCGGCGAGCACATGGTCAAGATCAAAACGCGAAACGGGAATATCGTCATTAAGAAAGGATCGTGACGGCGAAAGCCGGGGCAAGAAAGATTCGAGACTCCTTGAATCGGGGCGGGTCGTTACCCGCCCCGTTCGTTTATGCCCGCTCCGCGGAGTTGCCCTAGACGCAAGAACTATTGTCAGTAATATTCGCGCATACCAAAACAATAGTTGACAATATTTCAATATTGCCTTACAATGTTCACCTATTGAAGTGAATAGTATTGAATTATTTGCTAATGAGGGCTCGATGGCGGCCGAAAACACCACCCTTCACCCCACCGACAAGCGTATTCTCGATATCTTGCAAATGCAGGGACGCATCCCGAACGTGCAGCTCGCCGCCGAGGTGGGCCTGAGCCCGTCCGCCGTGCTCGAGCGCGTGCGGAAGCTCGAGGAGCGCGGGATCATCGAACGGTACGTCACGCTCCTCGACAACAGAAAGATCGGGCTCGGCACGATCGCCTTCGTCGCCGTGTCGCTCAACCTGCACAATCCGGATTCGATCGAGAATTTCCATCGGTTCATCGCCGACAGCGAGAAGGTTCTCGAGTGCTATCACGTGGCGGGCGGGGAGGATTACCTGCTCAAGGTGTTCTCGCGCGACATCGACGATTACGAGCATTTTCTCCTGAACAGCCTCACGCGGACGAAAGGAATCGACAAGGTGAAGACCATGTTCGTCCTCTCGACGCTGAAGCGCGAAACGGCTATGCCGCTCGGCGAGGTCGAGATCGGGAACGGGGGGAAGGCGGCGCCGAAGCGCCGAGCGACGGGGAAGAAAAGACGGAGATAATCTATCACGCCGGGAGGAAGCCCGGAGCGAGGAGGATCAGATGGCGGAGAAAAAGCCGCGGTTCGACACGATCTCGGTGAAGGGCGGCTACGGCCGCGAGGATCAGCTCAAGTACTGTACGATGGCGCCTCCCCTTATCCAGAGCGCCGTGTTCCCGTACGAGTCCGCCGAATGGGCCGCGGACCTCTACAGCTACAAGATCGAAGGCTTCGCGTACGGCCGGATCAACAACCCGACGAACGATATCCTCGAGAAACGGATGGCGCTCCTCGAGGGAGCCGAGGCGGGTCTCGCGACGTCTTCGGGAATGGCCGCGACGTTCATGGCGGCCCACCACCTTCTCGAAGTGGGGGACGAGATCGTGTGTCCGAACCGCATCTACGGCGGCACCTACGAGCTTTTCCATACCTCGATGCCGCGGATGGGGGTCAAGACGAACTGGGTCCCGGAGCCGGACAAAATCGAAAGCTGGGAACGAACGATCACTCCGAAGACGAAGCTCATCCACGTGGAGTCTCCGAGCAACCCGAATCTTTTCGTCGCCGACATTCCGGCGATCGCGAAGCTCGCGCGCTCGAAGGGCATCCCGCTCATGGTCGACAACACGATCTGCACGCCGGCCCTCNNATTCCGCGACGAAGTACATCAGCGGAAACGCGACGAGCCTTTCGGGGATTCTCGTCGGCACGAAGGAGTTCGTGAGCCGGGTGCGCCACGCGGGCTTCAGGAACATGGGGCCCACGATCTCGCCGTTCAACGCGTGGCTCTGCCTCCTCGGCCTCGAGAGCCTTTCGCTTCGCATGAAGAAGCACTCGGACAACGCGATGGCGATCGCGAAGTTCCTCGAGAAACATCCGAAGGTGGAATCGGTGAGCTACCCGGGCCTTCCGAGCCACCGGCAGCACGAGCTCGCGAAGCGGCAGATGAGCGCGTATTCCTCGATGCTCAGCTTCAACGTGAAGGGGGGCCTCGACGCGGCGCGGCGCGTGATCAACGACCTGAAGATCGCGGTGCTTACGACGCACCTCGGCTCCTCGCAGACCGTCGCGATCCAGCCGGCCGCGACGACGCACTGGCAGCTCGGTCCCGAGGCGCGCGCGAAGGGCGGCATCCCCGACAACATGATCCGCTACTCGGCGGGGCTCGAGGACGCGCAGGATCTCATCGAGGATCTGGATAACGCTTTGAAATCGGCATAAAGGAGGGAACGATGTACAGGCTCGCAATCATCGGGTTCGGTGTCGTGGGGCAGGGGCTCGCGGAGATACTCTTGAAGCACAAGGCCCGGCTCAAGAAGGAGAACGGCTTCGAGTTTTCGGTCGTCGCGGTGAGCGATTTCGTGAAGGGCGCCGCGTACGATCCGAAGGGTCTCGATCTCGCGAAGGTTCTCGCGCTCGCGAAGGAGAACAGGATCTCGGAGTACCGCGGGGCGAAAACCGGCTGGAACGCGATCGACACGATCGTGAAGTCGAACGCCGACGTCGTCGTCGAGGCGACGTTTACGGATATCAAGACGGCGGAGCCCGCGTATTCGCACTTCAAGGCGGCGCTGAAATCGGGAAAGCACCTCGTCACGACGAACAAGGGCCCCACGGCGCTCTTTTTCCGCGAGGTCGCCGCGCTCGCGAAGAGCAGGAAGCTCCAGTTCCGCTACGAGGGAACGGTCGCGAGCGGCACTCCGGCGCTCAACCTCGCCGGGCTCTGTCTCGCCGGGAACGAGATCCGGGAGATCCGCGGCATCGTGAACGGCACGACGAACTTCATTCTCACGAACATGGAGAAGGGGAAGTCCTACGGCGAGGCGCTCAAGGAAGCGCAGGACCTGGGCTTCGCCGAGGCAATTCCCGACGCCGACGTCGAGGGCTTCGACGCGATGGCGAAGGTCATCATCCTCGCGAAAGCGGTCATGGGCGCCGATATCGAGGTCGCTGACGTCGCTCGCACCGGCATCACGAAGATAACGCTGGACGACATCAACAGCGCGAAGGCCGAGGGCAAGCGCTGGAAGCTCATCGGGCGCGTCGCCCGCGAAGGCGGCGCCGTGCGCGCCTCGGTCAGGCCCGAGAAGCTCGACGTCGCCGATCCGCTCGCCGGCGTCGGGGGCGCCACGAACGCGCTCACCTTCAGCACCGATCTCATCCGGAACGTGACGATCATCGGCCCCGGCGCGGGCAAGATCGAGACGGGATATGCGATCCTCGTCGATCTCCTCGCGATCAACCGGACCGCTCCCGCCGTGAAGAAGGCGGCTCCCAAGAAGGCCGCGAAGCGAATGAAGAAGATTCGCAAGCCGGCAAAGAAAGCGAAAAGGTAATCTATGAAGATGCTCATCGCCGGAAAATGGATCGACAAGAAGGAGAAGATCGAGGTCCGGGATCCGTTCGACAACTCGCTCGTCGACACCGTCCCGAGCGGCGACGCCGCGGACATCAGGGCCGCCGTCTCCGCCGCCGAGAAGGGATTCCAGATCAATCGAAACCTTCCCGTGCACGAACGCATCCGCATTCTCAACAAAGCCGCATCGATCATCGAATCGAAGCTCGAGGAGTACGCCCTCGTGATCGCTCGCGAGGGATCGAAGACGATCCGCGAGGCGCGCAAGGAGGCCTCGCGCTGCGTCGATACGATCCGGATCTCGGCCGAAGAGGCGCGCCGCATCCAGGGGGAGACGATCCCCTTCGATTCGCGGCCCGGATCGGAGAACCGCGTCGGCTACTACTTCCGCTTTCCGATCGGGATCGTCGCGGCGATCACGCCGTTCAACGATCCCCTGAACCTCGTCGCGCACAAGGTCGGCCCGGCGATCGCGGCCGGGAACGCCGTCGTCGTGAAGCCGGCGACCGTGACGCCGCTCTCGGCGCTCATGCTGGCCCGGGCGCTCGTGGAGGCGGGGCTTCCGGCGGGCATTCTCAACGTCGTGACCGGCTACGCGGCGAAGACCGGCGACGCCCTCGTCACCGACCCGCGCGTGCGGATGATCAGCTTCACCGGAGGCGCTCCGGCGGGCGAGGAGATCGTGAAGAAGGCCGGGCTCAAAAAGATCGGAATGGAGCTCGGTTCCAACACGCCGGTGATCGTGTGCGAGGACTGCGATCTCAAGCGCGCCGTCGAGGACAGCGTGTCGGGCGCCTTCTGGGCCGCCGGGCAGAACTGCATCGGCGTCCAGCGCATCTATATCGAGAGCGGGATCTACAAGCGCTTCGAGACGCTCTTCGTCGCGCGGACCCGCAAGTACAAGGTCGGCCCCAAGCTCGAGGAAGACTGCGACATGGGCCCGATGATCAACGAGGGAGAGGCGAAACGGATCGAGAGCTGGGTGAAGGAAGCGGTGAAGGCGGGCGCGAAGGTGCTCACCGGCGGCAAGCGCCGCGGGGCGATCTACGAGCCGACCGTTCTCGCGAACGTTCCGGCNNCGGTGAACTTCGGCCTCCACGCCGGCATATTCACGAAGGACATCGGCAAGGCCTTCCGGGCGATCCGGGAACTCGAGGTCGGCGGCGTCATCGTGAACGACTCCTCCGACTACCGCATCGACATGATGCCGTTCGGCGGCGTGAAGCGGAGCGGTCTCGGCCGCGAGGGGATCAAGTTCGCCCTCATGGAGATGACCGAGCCGCGCGTCGTGTGCTTCAACCTCTAAGCCGGATTTCCAGCGAACCGAAACGACACGGGGCGGCTCGGGCTGAGCCGCCCCGTTCTTATTGGGCCTCGGCCGGGTGGTGTGGGGTCTCTAGGTAAGGCCCAAAACGTCCGCCATCGTATAGAGCCCGGGCTTTCTCCCGTGGATGAAATGAATCGCCTTGATCGTGCCGCGCGCGAATGTGCGGCGCGAATGCGCCCGGTGCGTGAGCTCGAATCTCTCCCCTTCTCCCGCGAAGATCACCGTGTGCTCGCCGACGACGTCCCCGCCGCGAAGCGAATGCATGCCGATCTCTTCGCTCTTCCGCGCGCCGACGAGCCCCTCGCGCCCGTGGACCACGGCGGAGCCGGGCCGCGCCTTCGCGATCGCGTCGGCGAGCCTCGCCGCCGTCCCGCTCGGGCTGTCCTTCTTCTTGTTGTGATGTATCTCGACGATCTCCGCGTCGAAATCGCCGAGCGCGCGCGCGACGTCCTCGACGATCCTGAACATGAGGTTGACCCCGGCCGACATGTTGGGGCTGACGATGAGCGGGATCCGTCCGGCGGCCTTCTTCGCGAGCGCGAGCTCATCGGCCGTGAACCCGGTCGTGCCGACGATCGCCGCTTTCCCTGCCACGGCGCACGCCGCGATGTGCTCGCGCGCGGACGCGGGATTCGTGAAATCGACGACGATGTCGCAGGCGTCGAGCGCTTTCGCGAGATCGGCGGTCACCTCGACGCCGGCGAGCTTCGTCCCGAGGCCCGCGGACCCCGGCGCTTCGATCGCGCCGGCGAGCGTGAGCCCGGCGTCGCCCGCGATCTCATCGACGACCGCGCGCCCCATCTTTCCGAGCGCGCCGCACACGACGACCTT
>JAFNGP010000066.1:14711-25374 GCA_017885175.1 bacterium | reverse complement strand
TGCCGGGGATCGGGCTGACGATGACGCGCTCGGACTGCGTGAGCGCATTGATGATGGAAGACTTACCGACGTTGGGGCGGCCGACAATGGCGAGTTTGAGCGGTTCAGGGGCCTCGCCCTCATCGGCGGAAAGCTGAGCCTCGTCGGGCCGCCCTCCCTGTACGAGGGGCAGGAGGGTGAATTCGAGGGCGCCCTCGCGAGGGTGCGGCCGGGCATAACGGGCCGATGGAGGTTGTCCCGGCGCGGATCGAGACGCGAGGCGCTCGAGGAAGAGGCGCTCGGAATCGAATCGTGGTCGCTGGAACGGGATATCATGATATTCATGGAATCGATCGGAACGCTGTGCTCGGGCGCGTACCCGAAGTGGTTCTTCAGCAAGGGAGATGCGGCGTGAGGCGGATATTGATCGTGATGACGGCATGCGCGCTGCTCGCGCCGGGAGCCGCGCTCGCGGAGAGCGGCGGCTGGGAGATTTTCGTGGACGCGAGCGCGATCAACCGGATCGACTGCGTCGGCGATTCAATCTGGTGCTCGACGAGGGGCGGGATTCTCATCTTCAATCTCGGCGATTCATCGTTCGTTCAGCACCTCGACGGGCTCGCGTTCCGTTCGACCGACGTCTCGGGAGTCGCGAGGGACGACCGCGGAAGCGTGTGGGCGAGCTTCACGACGAGCGGCGTCGCGCGGATCGACCATTTCGGGAGCGCCCAGCCCTCGGTGAAGCTCTACAGCTCGACGATCGACGGCCTCATGAGCGACAGCGTCGCATGCATCGCCTCGGCGGGAAACGACGTCTACTACGGCTCGACGGGCGGGATCGCGAAGTTCTATGACAACCTTCATTCCCTCGAGCCGGTTCTCTCGGACAGCCTCGAAGGAGTGTCCGTGCGCGATCTTCTCGTGCGGGGGGATACGCTCTGGATCGCCTGCGAGAGAGGCGTCGCCCGCTTCCTGAGGAGCACGTTCAATTTTACGATGTACCGCATCGGCGGCGCCACCTCGCTGTGCGCGCATGCGGGAGCGATCCACGTCGCGGGAGCGGACGGCGTGCAGCGCTTCGACGGGAGCGCCTGGGTGTCGCTCGGCCGGCCCGGCGGATTCGTTCCCCTCGCGGTCGCCTCGGGGTCGGGAACGCTCTACTGCGTCACCAATGCGAGCGCGTACCGGCGGGACGGCTCGTCGTGGACGGATATCACGGCGAATATGAAGGGCCTGTTCGCCCAGAAATACACGATCTGGTCGGGATTCAATACTGTCAAGACGATCGCCGTCGATCCTCGCGGAACCGCGTGGGTCGCCGGTCTCGAGGCGCAGATCAACCGCGGCTCGTATCTCTCCGCGTATCGTTCGAATTCGTGGATCAACAAGGCGCCCGAGAATCTCTCCCAGAACGGCATCGTCGCGGTCAGCATCGCTCCCGGGCAGGGAGTCTGGGCCAGCACGCGGTACTTCGGGATCAGCTACCGCTCGAACGACGGCCGGTGGACGACGTATTCGAAGATGCGGACTCCCGCGGACGAGGCCGGACTGACCTATTATCTGAATAACATCGCGCTTCTTTACGATTCGCAGGGGTATCTGTGGTGCGGCGCTTTTCTCGATCTCGACCGCGTCAAGATCAACGACCCGTTCATCAAGACGGACGACGAATGGGCGCATTACGCGCTGAACGAGGGGACGATCACCACGAACCGTTTCGTCAGGGCGAAGGAGGATCCGGAGGGAAACCGGTGGTTTCTCTCCGATGACGTGCTCGGGGGGGAGGGACAGCTCGGGATCAACATCCTCAAGGCCGACGGCACCGCATGGCTCAGCGTCACGCCTTCGACGGCGCCGGGGATGGCGGGGGGGAGCGTTTTCGACGTCTCCTTCGGCGCGGGCGGCGTCGCCTATCTCGCCCTGAGGGGCTACGGCGTCCAGGCGTGGTACACGGGCGGTTACGATTGGACCGAGCTGAGCGATCTCGCGAGCGACGGATGGAACACGCTCATCGAGCCCGGGGATCTCGCCAGCAAGGAGCTCTACGCCGTCGAGAGCGGGAGCGACGGCGCCGTCTGGGTCGGCACGGCGAGCGGTCTCGTGCGCTGGCAGAGGGGCGCCATCGATTCGTTCACCGTCAAGACGAGCCCCGGCGAGCGGGGGCTTGTCGGCGCCGCCGTGTTCGATCTCGAGTTCGACGGGGCGGGAAACCTCTGGGTCGGCACCGAGCAGGGACTCAACAAGATAACGCCGGACGGCGCGATCGAGGCGTTCACGTCCGTGGACGCGTGGAAGGGGGATCTCTATCCGAGCTCGGTCATTTCACCCCTTCCGTCTCCCGTCTGCGGGTCGCTCGCGTACGATCGGACCTTTAACGTTCTCTGGATCGGCACAGCCAACGGCCTCGCGCGATTCGACGTGACGCCGGCGCCCCCGGTGACCGAATCGCTCTCGCGGATGATCCTGTACCCGAATCCCGTTCACATCTCGCGCGGCGACGGGGAAGTCAAGATATCGAGAATCTCGAATCCCGTTTCGATTCGCGTCTACACGATCGAGGGGGAGCTCGTGCACAGCGTCGACGGCGTCCGCGACGGGGAGCGGGCGTGGGACCTTCTCACGCTCAACGGATTCAAGGCGCGTTCGGGGATCTACGTCGTGAAGGTGAGCGACGGCCGTTCAACCGAAACCCGGAAGATCGCGATCATACGATGACCAAGGGAACCCGAAGAAAAATCCTGATTGTCGGCGCCGGCGAGGCGGCGCGGATGGTCGCCGCGGAGATCTCCGCGCACCGAGAGATCGGCGCCGATGTGATCGGGTTCCTCGACGACAATCCGCGTCTCGCGAAAAGGAAGATCCTCGGGCTGCCCGTTCTCGGGCGAACGATCGAGCTCGAACGCGTCGCGGCGCGCCGCACCGTGGACGAGGTCATTCTCGCGATTCCGAGCGCCACCGGGTATTTCGTGCGGTGCATCATCAAGCATTGCCGGAAAGCGGGGCTCCCGTTCAAGATCGTCCCCGGCGTCATGGAGATCATCAAGGGAGACGTCCGCATAGAGCAGATCAGGGACGTCAGGGTCGAGGACCTCATGGGAAGGGAGTCCGTCGATCTCGATCTCGAGTCCGCGCGGAAAGCGCTCGCGGGGAAGGTCGTGCTCGTGACGGGGGCCGGCGGCTCGATCGGGAGCGAGCTGTGCCGCCAGATCGCGCGGGCGGGTCCGCGGCTCCTCGTCCTTCTCGGAAGGGGCGAGAACCGGATTTTCGATATCGAGGACGAGCTTCGGTCCTCCTTTCCGCGCCTCGACCTCAAGTCGTATATCACGGACCTCCGCGACGCCGACCGGACGATGCGCATCGTCCATGANNTATTCATCTCGACCGACAAGGCGGCCAGCCCCCGGGGCGTCATGGGCGCGACGAAGCGTCTCATCGAGCTGTACCTGCGCGCCCGGAGCGACGCCGGCGCCTCATGCCGCTTTATAACGGTTCGATTCGGAAACGTCATCGGGAGCACGGGAAGCGTCGTTCCCCTCTTCCTCAGGCAGATTCGGCGCGGCGGCCCCGTGACGGTCAGCGATCCGCGGGCGACCAGATATTTCATGACGGTCAGGGAGGCCGCGCTTCTCGTCGTCAGGGCGTCGGTCGTGGGAAAGGGAGGAGAAACCTACATCCTCGACATGGGGGAGCCGCTCAATATCCTCGAGATGGCGGAGGATCTCATCATCCTCGCCGGATACGAGCCCGAAACGGAGATTCCGATCGTCGTCACCGGGCTCCGCGAGGGGGAGAAGCTCCACGAGCGGCTCGTCGCCGCCGACGAGAAGCTCCTGCCGCTCGGAGAGGAGAAGATCCTGCTCGCCCGTTCCGCCAATCCCGTCCCCGAGGGGATCGTCGAAGGGATCGAGAAGCTCGTCTCGGTAGCGAGGAAGGGCCGGCAGGAGAAGGTGCTTCAGTGCCTCGCCGATCTGATCCCGGGATTCGGCGCGCCGGATGAAGGTCCGGACGGCCCGCATGAATCAAAGGCGCAATGAGGAACCGGTGAAGGCAGAGCTCGAACATCGTCCCCCGCGCGAGGAGCTTGAGCGGTTCATCGGCTCCATCCCCGGCGCGACCTTTTTCCATACCCCCGCGTGGCTCGATTCCCTCGAAAAAGCGTTCGGCGATTTCAGGTCGCTCTGGATCACGGCGCGCGAAGCGGGCGTTCTCGCCGGCGTTATGCCGGCGGTGCGGATCGCGCGGGGACCGTTTTCGTATCTCTGGTCTCTTCCCTTCGGGACGTACGGAGAGCCGCTCGCGCGGGACGGCCGCGTCCGCGAGGCGCTCCTCGCGGAGTTCTTCCGTCTCGCCCGGGCTCCCGGGTGCCTCGAGGCGGGAGCCGTTCTCTTCCGGGGGGAACCACCGGAGCGCTCTCCGCGCGGTTTCGACGTCAGGATGGAGGAATGCCGGCTCGTCTCCCTCGAAAAGGGATTCGATGAAATATGGAACACGCAGTGGAGCGGCAAGCGCCGCCAGCTCGCCCGGCGCGGTCTCGACGCGGGCGTCGTCGTGCGGAGCCTCGAAACGGAAGATGAGGTAAAACGTTTCCACGCGATCTACGCCGATGAATCGCGTGTCTGGGGAGGAGTTCACCCGTATCCCGAGCGCCTTTTCCTCGAGCTCTTCAGACGCCGCTCGGGGGCGGTCATTTTCTGGGGGGCGTTCCTGCATGACGGTCTCCTCGGCGGACATATCGATTTCTATCACGGCGAAATGGCTCAGGCCTGGCAGGGAGGAATGACGGAGCGGGCGCGCGAATTCGAAACGGGGGCCATTCTCATCAAGAGCGCCATGGAAGAGGCGTGCAGGAGAGGCTGCCTGGTCTTCAACCTCGGGAGCAGCGGAGGCAACCGGGGCATTCTCTTTTTCAAGGAATCCCTCGGAGGGCGCGAGCGCCGCTATCCCGTCATCACGACGCGCAAGCGCTGGTGGGCTTTCGCGCGGGGAAGGAGCGTGGCGTGACCCGCTCGAAAATCGCCGAGAACACGATCTTCCTCACGGCGAGCGGCGTGGCGAGCGTCATCTTCACGCTCGTTCAGCTCTCGATCCTGAGCCGTTTTCTGAGCGGGGACGACTTCGGGCTTTTCGTGACCCTCAGAGGATTTTCGCTCCTGCTCGGCGCGGTGATCCTGCTCGGCCTGCCGCAGGTTCTCGTGAGGTTCTTCCCCACGTTCGAGGCGCGGAACGAGGCGGGAAAAGCGATCCTCATATTCTTTCTCTCGAGCGCCGTCGTCGCCGTGCTCGGAGCGGCGCTCTACTTCGCGTCGGGATTCTGGGAGCGCCTCATGCCCGCCGGGCTCCGCGGGCTCATCGCGTCGCGCGAGCTCGTCGCGTGGCTCGCGCTCTCGTCGGTGACGCTGGCCCTCAAGATGCTTCTCTACGGCGGTTTCAACGGGCTTCGCGAGATGCGCCTGCAGATGCTTCTCGAGATCGTTTACCTCGCGATCTTCACCGCGTACATGGTCGTGGAGCGGGATCGCCTCACGGTCGAGCTCCTCTTCGCGGTGATGTTCGTCCTCAATCTCGGCGTGTTCCTGGCGGGGATCCCCCTCCTGGTAAAGCGATCGCGCCGGGCCGCTCCCCCCGCGGGCGCGGCGCCCGCGGGAATCGTCGTGCCCAATCTCTTCTCGTACTGGACCGGTTCATTCTGCCTCAGCATCGTCGCGCTCGCGTTCACCGACGTCGATCGCTTCGTCATGTCTTCGGTGCTTCCGATGGCCGCGATCTCGCTCTTTCACGTCGCCTCGCGCGTCGACGTCCTGCTCAAGCGATTCCTCGGCCTTCCCGTTCTCGCCGCTCAGCCGGAAATCACGCGGGTCTACGAAGAGGGGAGATGGGACGATATCGCCGCGAGAATCGGGCTCTTCACGAAGGGGCTTGTCGCCGGGGCGCTCCTCTGCACGGCGCTTTTCGCCGTGATCGGGCGGGACGTGATCGTTCTGCTCTCGGGAAAGACGTACGCGGCCTCGTACCGGATTCTGCTTATCCTGCTTTTCACCGTGCCCCTCGCTGCGGTCTCGGCGCCCCTCATGGCCACGATGCGTTCGCTCCATTTCATCAAATGGGCGGTCGTCTGCGATTTCCTGTGGATGGCGGGCTACTTCGGCACGTTCGTCCCGTTCGTCTCGGCGATGGGCGTCGAAGGCATGGCGGTCTCCCAGGTGCTCGCGTCGATCGTCCAGATGGCGGCCGCCATCCTGCTCGCGAAGCGCGGGAGATTTTTCGGCGGGATCGACCCGCGGCTCGGCCGGCTCCTCGCCGCGCTCGTCGTCGTCGCCGCGTGCGGCATGTTCGCGACGTCGCGCGTGCATCTCTATGCGTCGCTCGTCTTCGTCGCGGCGGCGCCGTTCGCCGCCCGATTCATCATCGCGCGGCTCGGCATCTTCGAACCGGGCGAGAAGGAACAGATCATCGACCTCGTGAAGATCAAGTCAGGGAGGAGGATCGCCGCGTGGATGCTTTCCGCGGCGAACCGTTGAACGTGCCGAAGATTCTCATGATAATCAATTTCTTTCCTCCCGCGGGAGGAGGCGGGGTGTACCGGCCGCTCTCCTTCGTCAAATATCTCTCCCGTCTTTCCTGGAACGTCACCGTGGTGACGCCTCGGCCCGGCGAGTTCTGGATCTCGGATCCGGGGCTCGAGAAGGAGATTCCTCCGGGGGCGCGGGTGGCGCGGACCGATTCCCTCTCGGGGCTGCGATTCCTGCGTTCAATTCGGGGCGGCCCGGCGCGCGGCGCGTCGCGCCGGTCATCCGGAGGCTTCGCCGCGCTCAGGCGCCTCGGCGAGTTTTTCCTCGTTCCCGACACCTATGTGGGGTGGGTGCCCTTCGCCGCGCGCGAAGCGGAGAGGCTCTGCCGCGAGGAACGCTTCGACGTCGTGTATTCCACAAGCCCGCCGGACAGCTCGCATCTCGCCGCCCGGCGCGTCGTCCGCGCGTTCGGCATTCCGTGGGTCGCCGATTTCCGGGATCCGTGGTTCAACCTCCGTCTGCGCGAACCGTCGACGCCGCTCCATCGGGCGCTGCACGAGCGTCTCGAGCGCTCCGTTTCGCGCGCCGATCTCGTGCTCGTGACGACCGAAGCCCACGAGCGGATGCTCGGCGAGCGGTATCCCGGGTGCAGGATCGAGCGCATTCCGAACGGCTTCGACGAGGAGGATTTCGCGCGGGAGCCCGGCGTGCGTCCCCCGGCGGACCCCTTCACCATCACGCACTGCGGGATGCTCACGCTCGGCCGCAGCACGAGGCCATTTCTCGAGGGGCTCGCCGCGTTCGTGCGGCGCGTTCCCGCCGCGGCGCGGGCCATGCGTGTCGTCTTCATCGGCCCCCGCGAATCGGCGAACGAGGAATGGGTGAAGCGCTTCGATCTCGGGGACTGCGTCCGTTTCGAGGACAACATTCCGCACCGAGAGTGCGTCGCGCGCGAAATGCGGAGCCACGTGCTGCTTCTCATCAAGCACGACGACGAGCGCTACCGGGGACTCGTGCCCGGCAAGCTCTTCGAGTATATCGGGGCGAAACGCCCCATTCTCGCGGTCGCGCCCGAAGGCGAGGCGTCGCGCATCGTGCGCGATCTCCGGCGGGGAGAGACGCCCCGAATAGACCGGCCAGAGGAGATAGCCGCGGCGATCGAGACGATGTACCGGCGCTATCTCGATGGCACGCTCGAGAGCGCGTATTCCGTCGACGACGTTCCGCGATACTCGCGGAGGGCCGAGGCGGAGAGACTGAGCGAGCTTCTCGGGAAGCTGATAGGAGAGCAATGCGGCGGGAAGACATCCGGAACGTAGCGTTGGGAGCGGTTCTGTTCGCCGTGCTGCTCCTGCCGCTCCGCGACACGGTCGTCGACGACACCTTCATCCACCTCCAGTACGCGAGGAACCTCGCCGCGGCGGGAGAGCTCTCCTTCAACCGGGGGGATCCGACCTACGGCGCGACGAGCCCGCTCTGGGTCGGGCTCCTCGCGCTCTTCGCGAGGGCGGGCGCCGATCTTCTCGTCTGGTGCCGGGTCCTTTCCTGGCTCTTCGCCGCGGCTTCGATCGTTCTCGTCTACCGGATCTCGGCAGCCGCGGGCGGAAGGCCGTGGACGCCGGTCGCCGCCGCGCTCATGCTCGCGTCGGAGGCGTGGTTCGTGCGGTGGAGCGCGGTCGGCATGGAGACGTCGTTCGCCGTTTTCATGACGCTCGCCGTTATTGATCTCGCGCGCAACGCGGCGCGGTCGGCGGGGCGCTCGGCGCTTCTCGGCGCCGCGCTCTTCCTCGCCGCGCTTTCGCGTCCCGAAGCCCTGCTCCTCGTTCCGCTCGCCGTGGGCGCGTTTCTTTTCGCGAAGGGAACGGCGCGGCGATTTACGTTCCTTCTCGTGTTCGTTCCGCTCTTCGCCGCGTGGCTCTATATCATCCATCGGCACACGGGAACCTATTTCCCTCTCACGGCGGGAGCGAAGCAAGGCGCGATCGAATTTTCGCCGCTCGTTCTTCGGCGCGCCCTCATCCCCGCGCGGATCATGGGCGCGACCCTTCTGCTTCCGTGGATCGCCATTCTGGCCGGTCTCGCCGCGGGCGCGTTCCGCGGCCGGTCTCCCGGATACTATCTCTCGGAAACCGGGAGCCTGCGCGAGGAGCCGGGCGTTCTCCTCATGCTTCTCTGGGTGTTCGCGCTTCCCGCCGCATACGTCACGCTCGACTTTCAGGTGCTTTCGAGATACCTCGTGCCGGTCGTTCCCGCGGTGATCGTGCTCGGCACGACCGCCTGGAGGAAGCTCGTGGCTGGAGCCGTGGCGAACGCGAGGATGCGGCGGGCCGCGATCGCGATCTTCACGTCGCTCGCCATACTGCAGAGCGTCGTCTTCTACGAGCTCGTGGTCGTTCCCCCGACGCGCGCCTTCTCGCAGGCGCTCGAAACGATGCTCGGCGGCATGGGGCGCTGGCTCGAGAAAAACACGCCGGCGGACGCCCTCGTCGCCGCCGCCGATATCGGCGCGATCGGATACTACTCGCACCGGCGGATCCTCGATCTCGGCGGCCTCGTGAACCCCGAGATCAACCGCATGAGGAGGGAGATCGACGTCGATCGCATCATCGAGGAGGGGCTCTACCTCCGGTTCGGCCCGGATTATCTCGTCGACCGGAACGCGTTTCCCGAGCGCTTCTCGGGTCGCGTCATCGAGGGCGTACGCTTCGAGGCCGTGATGAAGGGAGAGGTGCCGAACCTCGGCATCAGGAAGCCCGAGCCGGTCATGTACGTGCTCTATCGTCTCGAGCGGGTGGGAGAGGCGGAAGAATGATGATTCCCCGCATCGTTCGTATTCGAAACCGCCGCGGAGGGGCGACCGCCGTTCCGGAGCCCGTCATTCCGGCCGGCATCCCCGATGACAGGGTCCCCGATCTGCTGCGCAACTGGTTTCTCGGCTCCCGGGCGCGGTCATACCTGAGCAGGAGGCGCTACCGGGAGGTCACGGGACTTCTGCGCGGGACGCCGGGAGGGCGCGCCCTCGATGCGGGCTGCGGGTGGGGCTACAACCTGTTTCTCCTCGCGCGCGAGGGGATGGCGCCGGTGGGCATCGACATCGTTCAGAACGATTTTTTCGCCGCGCGGCGCATCGCGAGCGCGAACGGCTACGAGGCCGTGCTCGCCGGAGCGGACGTCAGCGCGCTCCCCTTCGCGGCGAACACGTTCACGGCGGTGACGGCGGTCGAGACCTTCGAGCACGTCTTCGAACCCGATCGCGCGCTCGCGGTCCGCGAGGCGTGGCGGGTGCTGCGCCCGGGCGGAGCCCTCGCGATATCGACGCCGAACTATCACTCGATCGTCGAGACGGGAAAGCGCGTGATCGTGAGAATAGGCGTCCTCAAGCGCTTGTTTCCCACAATGTGCTATCCGGCGGGGAGCGTGAGGCGCGAGGAATACCATCCGTACCGCTATCACAAGCCCGCGCCGCGCGGCGAGATCGCGCGTATGCTTGCGGACGCGGGATTTCGCGTGGAGCGCGCGAGGACGGTCATTTTCATCTGGAAGAACGTTCCCGATCCGCTCTTTCCCCTCGCGCGATTCCTCGAATCGATCCTCGAGCGCGTGCCGCTCGCGAAAGAGCTCGGAAGCACGCTCGTCCTGCTCGCGCGAAAGCCCGCCTGAGCCGCATCCGCAAATGGGAGAATTGGCGCGAGAGAGGCATCCAATAAAATATTTCGCATATTTCCGCCAACGCGGCTGCTAACTCATTTATTTGTTATATGTTATAAATTTCAAAAAAGATCGCCCCCCGCGACATTACTCTTGACACGGTGGGAGAAAGTGGGATAGGGTGGGAACACGTTTTGATTCTAGCTGTGCGCAAGTCCTTGGGAAGATAGAAAAGCTCTTACAGAGACGGTCAAGGTAACAGTCGAAATGCAGGACAAACCCAATAGAAAATTCATCGGGAAGTTCTCCTGCACCCTCGACGACAAGTCGAGGCTCACGATTCCGTCGAAGTTCAGGGAGCTCGTTCCCGGCGAGGAAGGCTCGAAGATTCTCGTCATCAGCAAGGGCAAGGAGCGTTGCCTGTACCTGTTCACTCCCGACTATTTCGACTGGATCATCGACCAGCTCGGGCTTCTGCCTCCGGGGCCGCAGCAGAGGAATCTCATCCGGTATTACAGCAGCGAGTC
>JAFNGP010000066.1:0-14656 GCA_017885175.1 bacterium | reverse complement strand
TACCACAACGGCGAATGGCAGCTCTAGAAAGGTGAGCGCATGAAGATCTACCGGAGCGACAAGGGCGGCATCGGGCTGTGGAAGCTCTCGGGAACGGTCGGACGGGACGACGCCGTCATGCTGCTCGGCTCCCTCAACGATTCTCGGGAATCGAATCGCGGATGCTTCATCCTCGATTTCGAGAAGGTCAACCACGTCGATTACCGCGCCTTCACCATCCTCGAGGATGGATATCCCGACGGCGAGCGCGTGATCATGAGCGGGTTCAACGATTACGTCCTCGACATTTTCGCGTTCGTGACGAGGGGAGACGTGATCCCGGTATACCCGGATTGGCGGAAAGCGCTCAGGCATCTGGTCGTCGAGCGCGGGAAACTCGGGCTCCCGATCCCCTCCGGTTCGGCGGGAAGCGAGTGATATGAAGAATGTCGACGGTACGACATATACCGGTCCTGGCGGAAACGGCCGTGGAGTTGCTCCTCGCGCGGAAGCCGGGTCTCTTTGTGGACGGCACGGTGGGGACGGGGGGGCATACGGAGCTCATTCTGGAATCGGCGGGGACGTCGACGGAGGTGCTGGGGATCGATCGCGACGCGGACGCTCTCGAGGAGGCGCGCGCGCGGCTCGCCGTTTTCGGAGAGAGGGTGAAGCTCGTCTGCGCGAACTTCCGCGATATAGCGCATCTCCTCGGGGGAAGGAAGGCGGACGGTTTTCTCCTCGACCTCGGCGTTTCGACCTATCAGCTCTCGGATGCGAAGCGCGGATTCAGCTACATGGCGAACGGGCCGCTCGACATGGCGATGGGAGAGGACGGCTTCTCGGTAGGGGAATTCATAAAGTCGAGCGAAGAGCGGGAGATCGCGGACGTACTGCGCGAGTACGGGGAGGAGCGCCGTTCGCGGGCGATAGCCAGGGAGATCGTGCGGCTCAGGGACTCGCGCGGAATGGAATCGACCCTGCAGCTTCGCGAGGCGGTCGCGAAGGCCGCCCCGGCCCGGGACGTGAACGGCACTCTTTCACGCGTATTTCAGGCGCTGCGCGTGTGGGCGAACGGCGAGCTCGAAAGCCTCTCGGAATTTCTGCCGGCGGCGGTCGAGCATTCGAATCCCGGCGGGAGGATCGTCGTGATCAGCTACCATTCGCTCGAGGATCGCATCGTGAAACGGTTCTTCAGGCAGGAGGCGCTCGGCTGCGTCTGCCCGAAGGATTTCCCGGAATGTCGCTGCGGGAAGGTCCCGCGCCTCACGGTACTCACGCGGTCGGCGGTGCGGCCGTCGCCGGAAGAGATCGAACGGAATTCGCGATCGCGGAGCGCGAAGCTCCGCGCGGCAGAGAGGTTGTGAGATGAGCACGAACAGCGGATACTCCTCGGGATTCTACCTTCTCGTCAAGAGGGCGCTCGAGGGGAGAGTTACGCCCCTCACCTTTCTCCTCATCCTCGGATTCTTTTCGACTCTCGTCCTCCTCTATATATCGCTGCATGTCTACTTCTTCAATATCTCGAACGAAATCTCCGCGTCGAGCGAGCGTGTCGACGCCCTCATGGACGCGAACGTGCGCCTCATGTCCTCCTACAACGTGCTCGCCTCGCCGGGCAGGATCATACCGATGGCCCGGGATCTCGGGATGCGGGCGGGCTCGACCGAGGAAGTCCACCGGCTCGCGCTGCGCATCGACGTCGAGTCGGAGCAGGGAGAACCGTCGTGGGCCCAGCTCACGATGGATAATCTGATGGAGTTGACGCCTTTCCATAAGCCGGGCACCAAATGAGCGATCTGTATCCGAGACACCGTCTGAACGTGCTGTCGATCGTCGTCACGGTCATCGTCGGCGTCCTCGCCTATCGGCTCGTCGATCTCCAGATCATCGATCACGAGAGCTACGTCGCCAAAGCGAAACGGCAATGGTATCGCCGGCACCTGCTCCCCGCCCGCAGGGGGAACATCTTCGACCGGAACGGATTTCCTCTCGCGGTCACGCACTGGACCTACACGATCGGAGTGACTCCGAAGCATTTTCCCGTGGACGACAGGACGGCGGTCGCGCGCCTCGCGGACGCATGCGACCTGTCGAAGAAAGAGCTGCGCCGGAAGCTCGCGAAGGATGATAGCTACATTCCGCTCGGCAAGGACCGTCATCTGACCGAGGATCAGGTATCGAAGCTCTCCGCGCTCGCCGGAGTGGCCATCGATTCCAACCACGACCGCCTCTATCCCTATGACGCGATGCCTCCGCAGCTCGTGGGCGCGATCCGCATGGACGGGAAGGGCACCGCGGGAGTGGAGCTCGCGTTTCAGGACGTGCTCGCGGGGGAGGACGGATGGCTTCTCGAAAGCCAGCTTTCGGGCGCCAGCAAGGGTTTCCAGCCGGTCAACGCGCCGGGCCGCAAGCCGCGGAACGGCAACGATCTCTATCTCACGATCGATACGCGGATTCAGGCGATCGTCGATTTCGAGCTCGAAACGGCGATCGAACGCTACGGCGCCGCGGGCGGCATGGCGATCGTCGTCGAGCCGGCGACGGGGGACGTGCTCGCGATCTCCGAGCAGCCGAGGCGCGAGGTGTCGCGGGACGCGAACGTCATCGACGGCTTCGCGCTGAGCTCGATCAACTGCATCTATGAGCCGGGTTCGACCTTCAAGCTCATCACCGACTCCTATCTCCTCGAAACGGGGAAGGTGGATCCGTACGACGCGTTCTTCGGCGAAAACGGCACGGCGAAATTCGATTTCGGGACCTTCCATGACGATCACGAGTACGGCTGGCTCAGCTTCAAGGAATCGTTCGTGTACTCGAGCAACATCTGCACGATCAAGGCGGCGCTCGCCGCGCCGGCCGCCGATTTCTACCGTTATATCCTCCGGCTCGGATTCGGGGGCAGGACGGGGATCGACCTCCCCGCGGAATCCCGCGGCACGCTCCGGGAGCCCCGCTTCTGGTCGGCGCGTTCGCTGCCGAGCATCGCGATCGGGCATGAAATCGGAGTCACTCCCATCCAGATGGCGATGGTGTACGGCGCCCTCGCCAACGGGGGCACCCTTCTCGCCCCGCGGATCGCCCTCGAGGAGCGGGACGCGCGGAACTCCGTCGTTCGGAAGTTCCCGGTTGTCACGATCAGGAAGGCCTTCTCGGACCGCACCGCGGCGACGATGCAGGATTTCTGCGCGGAGGTCGTTCTCAAGGGAACGGGGAAGAAGGCGTCGGTGAACGGCATCGCGGTCGCGGGCAAAACGGGAACGTCGCAGAAGGTCGTCGACGGCGTTTACAAGGCGGAAAAGTACGTCGTGAGCTTCATCGGCTTCGCGCCGGCGCGCAATCCCCGGATCGTGTGCATGGTCGTGCTCGATGAACCCGTGTACCCCTATTACTGGGGCGGCGAGTCCACGGCGATCGTTTTCAGCAAGATCGTCGAGGGCATCAACCTGTCGACGGATCTCTTTTGCGACGCGGCGAGCGCGGACATCGCGGTCGCCGGGAAATCGGGCGGATCGAGGCGCGTTCCGAACTTTCTTCGCCTCACGACGGACGAAGCGATCGACCTCGCCTCGGATCGCGGTCTGACCGTGCAATGCCCCGCCGTCAAGGGGGTCGTCTTCTCGCAGACTCCCGATCCCGGCACTCTGATCGGCCGGAAGGAAGAGGTAAAGCTCATGGTCCGCGCCGCGGCGGCGGAATCCGAATCGTCGCGGAGCGTCCCCGACGTCGCCGGATTGTCGATCCGCGAAGCGCGGAGGCTGCTTCTCTCGTGCGGCCTCGACTGCATCGTGCGCGGTTTCGGAATCGTCGAGCGTCAGGATCCGCCGGCCGGAGCGCTCCTTTCCCGGCTCGGCAAGGTGATGCTCATCTGCAATCCGCGGAGCGGGGAGAAACAGGATGGAATCGTCGAGACGGCGAACGGAGCACTGGATTGAAACTCTCGTATCTTGTCGAGGAAGTTGACATCGCGAAGCGCCTCGCCTTTCGCGACGTCGACGTGACCGGCATCGCCACCGACTCGCGCACGCTCAAGGCGGGCGACTGCTTCGTCGCGATAAAGGGACACGCGGCGGACGGGCACGCGTTCGTCGAGGAAGCGGCGCGGAAGGGCGCCTCCGCGCTCGTCCTCGAGCATGCGATCGAGGGAGCGATTCCCGCGATCGTCGTCCGGGACTCGTCTCTCGCCGCGGCGCTCATGGCGAAGCGGTTCTTCGGGGATCCCGCGTCCCGCCTCCGGCTCGCCGGCATCACGGGAACGAACGGCAAGACCTCGAGCGCCTTTCTCCTGCGCTCGATCATGAATATCGCGCACGGACCGTGCGGCATCATCGGCACCATCGGTTACGGCGACTCCGACGAGCTCGCCGCGGCGCGCAACACGACGCCGGGGGCCGTCGATCTTTACCGCGTCATGGACGGTTTCCTGAAGCGGGGCTGCCGATCGGCCGTCATGGAGGTGAGCTCGCACGCGGCGGAGCAGGGAAGGATCGCCGGGCTCGAGTTCGACGTCGGCGCGTTCACGAACGTGACGCGCGACCACCTCGACTATCACGTCACCGTCGAACGGTACGTCGAGGCGAAGGAGTCGTTCGTGCGAACCCTCGTCGAATCCGGACGGAAAAAGCGGCCGGGGACGTTCGTGTACAACATCGACGATCCCGAAGTCGCGCGCGTCGCGAAGCGTTTCGCGGGCCCGAGCCTTTCGTTCGGGCTCTCGTCGTCGGCGGACGTGCGCGCGGAAGGGGTCAAGGCGAATCTCGAGGGCACGCGCTTCGATCTCGTCATCGGATCCGGGCGCGGCCACATCGATCTCAAGCTTCTCGGAACGATCTCGGTGTATAACGCGCTTACCGCCGCCGCCTGCGCCCACGCGCTCGGCGCCGACGCCGGCCGGATCAAGGCGGGTCTCGAGAACGTCGCCCAGGTGCCGGGGCGGTTCCAGGTCGTCTCCATCGGCCGGGGCCCCGCGGTCGTCGTCGATTACGCGCACACGCCCGACGCGCTCGAGAGGCTCCTCATTTTCTGCAGGGAGCTCGGTCCCCGCACAATCGTGACCGTATTCGGCTGCGGCGGCGACCGGGACAAAGGAAAGCGTCCGATGATGGGAGGGATCGCCGCCCGCCTGAGCAATATCGTATTCATAACCGACGACAATCCGCGCACGGAGAACCCGGACCTGATCGTGAAGGAGATTCTCGAGGGCGTCGGGGCGAGCGCGGTTCCGATCCACGTCGTCAGGGACCGGCGCTCCGCCATCCGCGCGGCCATCGGGGCCGCCAGGGAGGGAGACCTCGTCGTCATCGCCGGAAAAGGCCACGAGAACGAACAGATCTGCCGGGACGGGCGCGTTCCGTTCAACGACGCGCTCGAGGCCGAAGAGGCGCTCCGCGGCCGGGAGGTGGACCATCAAGGCTGAACTGCGATGGGTGGCGGACGCTCTCGCCGCCGCGGGTTACCGCGGGGGCGATCCGGGTGCCGGCGCGATAGAAGGCGTCTCGATCGATACCAGGGAAGACTGCGAACGCCGGCTCTTCGTCGCCTTGAAGGGCTCGCTCGCCGACGGGCACGACTACCTCGAAGCGGCGATCGGGAAGGGAGCCGCGGCGCTTCTCGTCTCCTCCGGCCGGAAGGCCGAGGCCGCGCGGATCGCGGGGACGATTCCCGTTTTCGCCGTGGAGGACACCCTCGCGGGCCTTCAGGCGCTCGCCGCGGCGTATCGAGCGCTCGTGAATCCGCGCGTGATCGCCGTCACGGGGAGCAGCGGCAAAACGGGAACGAAGGATCTCATCGCCGCGATCGTCGCGAAGCGCTTCAACGTTCACTCGACGCCGGGGAATTTGAACAATCACATCGGGCTCCCGCTCACGATTCTCGGCATGGACGGAAGCGAGGATATCTGCGTGACGGAGATGGGGGCCAACCATCGAAAAGAGATCAAGACGCTTGCCGGCATCGCGAAACCGGATATCGGAGTCGTGACGAACATCGGCCCGGCGCATCTCGAGCATTTCGGCTCGCTCAAGGGAGTGGCCGCCGCCAAGGCGGAGCTGCTCGAGGCGCTCCCGGGAGAGGGAACCGCCGTGCTTCCCGCCGACGACGAGTTCGTCGATTTTCTCAGGGAGCGCACGAAGGCGCGCACCCTCACCTTCGGTTTCTCGGAGCGCGCCGATCGCCGGATCGTGAATCTCGAGAAGC
Source organism: bacterium (assembly GCA_017885175.1). Classification (GTDB taxonomy): domain Bacteria; phylum Krumholzibacteriota; class Krumholzibacteriia; order Krumholzibacteriales; family Krumholzibacteriaceae; genus SSS58A. The sequence continues at coordinate 8,485 of JAFNGP010000066.1, read as the reverse complement.
GCGAGTCGGGCGGCTACCGGTTCCGCGTCGGCGACATCGGAATCGAGATCGCGCGCTACGGAAAGCATCACGTGCTCAACGCGGCCGCCGCGGCGATCGTCGGCTCGATCATCGGCGTCTCGCCCGAAGAGATCGCCGCCGCCGTTCTCGAAGCGCCCGTGCATTCGGGAAGAGGCGTGCTCTTCGATCTCGAGGGCATTCTGTTCTTCGACGAAACCTACAACTCGAATCCGGCCTCTCTCAGGGCCGCGGTCGAAGCCTTCATGGAGATCCCGGCTCGGGGGAGGCGCTGGCTCGTGCTCGGCGACATGCTCGAGCTNNGCGAGGATCTGCACCGCGAGGCGGGTGTCTACTGCGGAAGGGCGAAGGTCGACGGCATCTTCACGATCGGCGCCGAGACGGTCGAGCTCAACCGCGCGGCCGCCGGGCAGCGGAAATCGCCCGAGCACATCACGCATTTTCTCGACGCCGCGAAGCTCGCCGCGTACCTGAACGAGCTTCTCGCGCCGGGGGACGCCGTTCTCGTCAAGGGCTCGCGGGGCATGCATATGGAAAAGATTCTCGAATCGATCGGGCAGGCGCGGGGCGCCTCGCCGCGGAAGGTCGACTGATGCTGTACTGGCTCCTGTATCCGCTCCGCGATCATTTTTTCGCGTTCAACGTGTTCCGGTACATCACGTTCCGCTCGGCCTACGCGATGGTCACCGCGCTCCTCATCTGCTTCGTTTTCGGACCGTTCCTCATCCGCAGGCTCCGGAAGCTGCAGATAGGCCAGCGTATCCGGAGCGAGGTGCCCGAAAGCCACCAGGAGAAGGAGGGCACCCCGACGATGGGAGGCGTCCTCATCATCGCCGCGACCGTCGTGCCGACGCTCCTCTGGGCGAACCTCGCGAATCCCTATATCCAGGTGGCGATCGTGGTCACGCTCTGGACGGGTCTCATCGGTTTCCTCGACGACTATCTGCGCGTCGTGAAGAAAACCGAGAAGGGTCTCGTCGGGCGCTACAAGCTTCTCGGGCAGTTCGTATTCGGCGCCGCGCTCGGCGTGTTCCTCTACATGCATCCGCTGGTGCGCGAGGGCGCGACCGAGAGCGCCGTACCGTTTCTCAAGAACTATTCGATCGAGTGGGGGCTCCTGTACATACCGTTCGTGATATTCGTCATCATGGGCTCGTCGAACGCGGTGAACCTCACGGACGGGCTCGACGGACTCGCCTCGGGCGCCTCCGCCTTCAGCTTCTTCGCGTTCGCGGCGCTCGCCTACCTGAGCGGCCACAAGACGTTCGCCGAGTATCTCCACATTCCGTACATGCCCGGCTGCGGCGAGCTCACCGTGTACTGCCTGTCGATCGTGGGCGCTTCTCTCGGCTTTCTCTGGTACAACTCGCACCCCGCGCAGATCTTCATGGGGGACACGGGCTCCCTCTCGCTCGGGGGGGCGCTCGGGACGGTGGCGGTGCTTCTCAAGAAGGAGCTTCTCCTCGTCATCATCGGGGGCATTTTCGTCGCCGAGGCGCTTTCCGTGATCCTGCAGGTCGGATCCTACAAGCTCACGGGGAAGCGGATATTCAACATGGCTCCCATTCACCACCATTTCGAGCTCAAGGGGTGGCGGGAGGAAAAGATCGTCGTACGGTTCTGGATAATAGCCGCGCTTCTCGCGCTTCTGAGCATCAGCACGCTCAAGCTGCAGTAGCGCGCAAGGGGCCGGCCGCGTCGAACGGGAAACGGGATATGGCGAATATGAAGCAGCGAATCGACTATAACGGCAAGCGGGTGCTCGTCCTCGGCCTCGCGCGGAGCGGCGTCGCGGCGATGCGCCTCCTGCGCGCCGAGGGCGCAACGGTGATCGGCGCCGACGAAAACGCCGCGGTGGAGATTCCGTCCGAGCTCGCGGGAGCGGATCTTCATCGCGGCGCCTTCGACGAGACGCTCCTCGATCGTGTCGACGAGGTCGTCGTGAGCCCCGGCGTCGCGATCGATCATCCGCTCATGCTCGCGGCGCGCTCGCGGGGCGTCGCGCTCGCGAGCGAGCTCGAGGTCGCTTCGCGTTTCGCGCGCGCGCGGCTCATCGGCGTGACGGGCACGAACGGCAAATCGACGACCGTCACGATGATCGGCGAGCTGCTGAAGGCCGCGGGCCGTCGCGCGATCGTTTGCGGCAACGTGGGGCTGCCCTTCTCGTCGGTCGCGAAAGACCTCGGGCCCGAGGATTTCTTCGTTCTCGAGATATCGAGCTTCCAGCTCGAGACGATATCGGCGTTTCACCCGGAGGTCGCGGGCATCCTCAACCTTACCCCGGACCATCTCGACCGGTACCACGACGTCGAGGATTATTACCGGTTCAAGGAGCGGATCGTCGAGAACTGCGGCGCGAAGGACTCGTATTTCTACAACGCCCTCGACCGCCGCTGCGCCGCGATCGCGGGCCGCTTCGCGGGGAGGTCGATCCCGTTCTCGTCCGCCGGACCGGTCGACGGGGGCGTGTATCTCGACGGAGGCTCGCGGCTCGTTCGCGAGAGCGGCGGAACGCGCGAGGTCTTTCTCGAGCGGAGCGAGCTCGGAGTCATCGGCGTGCACAACGTGGAGAACGCGCTGGCCGCGGTCGCCGCGCTCGCGCCCTTCGACGTGAGCGCGTCCGCATGCCGGAAGGCGTTGTCGGAATTCGCCGGGCTTCCGCACCGGATGGAGAAGGTCGCGGTCGTGCGAGGGGTAACCTACTACAACGATTCGAAGGGCACGAACGTCGAGGCGACGATGATGTCGCTCAAGGGGCTCGATCGGCCGACGGTCCTCATCGCGGGCGGGCACGACAAGGGCGGGGATTTCACGAAGCTCATCCCCGTGCTCGGCCGGGTGAAGGCGATCGTCACGATCGGCGAGGCGGCGCCGCTCATCGAGGAAGCGCTCGGATCGGTCGTGCCGATCGCGCGCGCGGCGACGATGCAGGACGCGGTCGAGACCGCGGCGCGCACGGCGCAGACGGGCGAGCTCGTGCTCCTGTCGCCCGCGTGCGCGAGCTTCGATATGTTCAGAAATTTCGAACATCGAGGAGAGGTGTTTGCGGAATGCGTGAAGGCGCTCCAGAGATAGCGAGTCTCGCGGACCGGGGCAGGTGCGACCTCAAGCTCGTGCTCGCGACGGTCGCGCTCGTCGTGCTCGGGCTCATCATGATCGCCTCCGCCGGCCAGATGGTCAAGCTCCAGCGCGCGAGCGGCCCCCATTTCTTCTTCTTCTTCAGACAGCTCACGCTCGCCGGGATCGGATTCTTCGTCATGGCCGTGCTCATGAAGGTGCCGTACCGCATCTACCAGAAATACGCTTTCAAGCTGCTCATCGCGGCGTTCGTGCTGCTCCTCGCGGTCCTCGTCGTCGGGACCAAGATACGCGGTTCGAGCCGTTCGATCTACGTCGCGAATTTCGATTTCCAGCCGGTGGAGGCCGCGAAGATCGCGCTCGTCGTATTTCTCGCCGCGAAGATCTCGGAATGGGGGGACCGCATCAGGGATTTCAAAAAGGGATTTCTCCCCCTCGCCGGAACGGGCGCCGGCATGGCGGTCATGGTGGCGCTTCAGCCGAGCATATCGAACGCGGTTCTTATCATGATGCTCACCTTCGCCATTCTCTTCGTCGCGGGATGCCGGATCAAGCACCTCGTCGTGTTCGGTTGCGCGGCGCTCGTGGCGGCGACGCCGTTTCTCCTGCACGTGTCGAAAGTGATCACGCGGATCACGACATACATCAAGGGAGGGGACGGAAGCGCGGCTAATTTCCAGATCGAGCAGTCGCTCATCGCGCTCGGAACGGGCTCGATATTCGGAGCCGGACCGGGCAGGGGACATCAGAAATACCGCTTTCTGCCGGACGCGCACACCGATTTCATCTATTCGATCATCGGCGAGGAGCTCGGTCTCATCGGAACGATCGTCGTGCTTCTCGTTTTCGTATTCATTCTCCGGCGCGCCGTGCGGACCGCGCTGCGCGCTCCCGACTCGTTCGGGTACGTCCTCGCGCTGGGGACGGGGCTTCTCGTCTTCATGTCCGCGATGATAAACATCGCGATGGCGACGGGGGTCATACCGACGGCGGGGTTGCCGCTGCCGTTCATCAGCTACGGCGGTTCCTCGCTCGTCGCGTCTCTGGCCGCGATCGGCATTCTCACGAATATCTCGTACGAGGGCAGGGAGCGGAAATCGGGCGCCGGTTTGTTCGGTTTTCGGCGCGGGGCGAAAAGCGTATACGCAAAGCGCGTGTAGCGGCGGAAGAGAAAGAAAGGAACGGGCTATGAGGATCGTCTTTGCGGCGGGTGGAACGGGAGGGCACATCCTGCCCGCTCTCGCCGTCGCCGACGAGCTTCGCGCCCGGGCGAGCGGTCTCGAAACGCTCTTTGTCGGCACGCGTTCCGGGCTCGAGGGCAGGCTCGTTTCCGCGGCCGGCTACGAGATCCGCTACATTTCGGCCAGGGGAGTGCGGGGGAAGGGCGCGGCGGCGAGAATCCGCAGCGCCGCGAGCATCGCGGTCGGTTTCTTTCAATCGCTTTCCCTGCTCCGGTGGTACAAACCGGATGTCGTGTACGGGTCGGGCGGGTACGCGAGCGCGGCCGTCGTTCTCGCCGCGTCGTGCCTGCGCATAAAGATCGTCATACAGGAGCAGAACTCGATTCCGGGGCTCACGAACCGGCTCCTCGCGCGGCACGCGCGCAGGATCTACCTCGGATTCGAGAAGGCGTCCGGGTATTTCGGAAATCACCGGGGTCTCGTCGTGACGGGAAACCCGCTTCGCGCGGAGATCGTCTCGCCCGGACCGGTGGACCTCCGCAAGGAGTTCGGCATCGAGGGCGAGGGCCCGGTGCTCCTCGTCTTCGGCGGAAGCCAGGGGGCGCGCACGCTCAATCGCGCCGCCGCCGAGTACCTTCTCGACCGTCCCGACGCGCGGGCCGTCATTCAGACAGGAGAGCAGGACTACGCATGGATGCGGGAGAGGCTCGGGGCCCTGTCGAACCGCGTCTGCGCGAGGGCGTATTTCGAGGCGATGCATCGCGCATACGCGGCGGCGACCGTTTGTCTCGCGCGCGCCGGAGCGCTCACCGTTTCGGAGCTCTCCGCGGCGGCGGTTCCTTCCATTCTCGTTCCGTATCCGCACGCCGCGGACGATCATCAGTCATACAACGCCTCGTTCCTCGCGGAAGCGGGCGGGGCGATCGTCATACGGGATTCGGACCTGAACAAGGACACGCTCGCCGCCGTCCTCGACCCGCTTCTCGCGGATCCCGCGAGGCTCGCCGCGATGAGGAGCGCGCTCGAGCGTTTGGCGCGGAAAGACGCCGCGGCGCGCATCGCCGTCGACGTGCTCGCGGTCGCCTCGGCGGGAAGGAGCGCGGGGGCATGAACAAGGATCGGCCGCACGGGCTCAGGAGAGGACGGGGGAGAAACGGAATGCTTGGAAAAACGAGGCATATTCATTTCGTCGGGATCGGGGGCGTCGGGATGAGCGGCATCGCCGAGATCCTCCTCAATCTCGGCTTCACGGTGAGCGGTTCCGATCTCGAAAAGAGCGCGGCGACCGAGCGGCTCGCGGCGCGAGGAGCGAGGATACGGATCGGCCACGCCGCGAAGAACGCTTCCGGGTGCGACGTCGTCGTCGTCTCCTCGGCAATCGCCGCGGGCAATCCCGAGGTCGTCGCGGCGCGCGCGAAGGGAATCCCCGGCATCCCGCGCGCCGCGATGCTCGGGGAGCTCATGCGGTTCCGCACCGGGATCGCGGTCGCGGGCGCCCACGGGAAGACAACGACGACGTCGCTCGTCGGCGCCGTACTCCAGGAGGCCGGCTGCGATCCGACGATCGTCGTCGGCGGCCGCGTGAAGAGCCTCAAGACGAACGTCCGGCTCGGCCAGGGCGAGCTTCTCGTCGCGGAGGCGGACGAGAGCGACGGGAGCTTTGTGCATCTGACGCCGGTGTTCGGCATCATCACCAATATCGACGCCGAGCACCTCGATTTCTACGGCAGTCTCGACGCCATCTACGACGCCTTCGTCGAATTCTCGCGCTGCATACCGTTCTATGGCGCGATCATCTGCTGCCTCGACGACCCGAAGGTGAGGACGATTATCCCGCGCATCGAGCGCCGGATCGTGACGTACGGGTTCGACGCCGGCGCCGACGTGCGCGGCGAGCTTCTCGAATCCGGCGCGTCGGGCAGCCGTTTCGCGTACACGGTGAAGGGGAAGCGCCGCGGGCGGCTTCACCTCCGCGTTCCCGGCTTCCACAACGCGCTCAACGCCCTGAGCGTGTGCGCGCTCGCCGAGGAGATCGATATCGCGCCCCGCCACCTCCGGAACGCCTTCGCCGGATTCGAGGGGGTCGCCCGCCGATTCGAGATCAAGGGCGAGCGAGACGGCGTCCTTTTCGTGGACGACTACGGCCACCATCCGACCGAGATCGCCGCGACGGTACGGACCGCGCGCGACGCCTTCAAGCGGCGGATCGTCGTCGTATTCCAGCCGCACCGGTACTCGCGGACGAGGGATCTTCACGAGAAATTCGGCGCGGCGTTCCGCGACGCGGACGAGCTCTTCGTCACGGAGATCTATCCGGCGGGCGAGCGGCCGATCAAGGGAGTCACGGGGGAGCTCATCTACCACGCGGTGATGCGCGAGGGAAAGCCCCGGGTCAGCTACGTGCCCGGTTGGGACGATCTGAAAGCCACCGTGCGCGAGAGCGTTCGTCCGGGGGACGTCGTCATCACCCTCGGCGCGGGGAACATCTACAAACTCGGTGAGGAGCTCCTCGCCGAGAAGGAAGCGGGGAGGAGAAGATGAGGTACTGGGACTCCACCGGCATGGCATCGCGGGAGGCGTCGCATAGGCGCAGAGTCTCCCGTGCATGGTTCGTGCTCGCCGCGGGCGCCGTCGCCGCGGCAGCGGGCGTCGCGCTCTGGTCGGGTATATTCATCATCACCGACGTGCAGTTCTTCGGCGGCGGCACCATCCCGCAGGATTCCCTGAAACGTATCCGGGCGAGCCTCGTCGGGAGAAATCTCGTGACGGTTACGTTCTCGGACGCCCGCGAAGCGCTTCTCGCGTTTCCCGAGGTGCGGGATGCGGTGTTCGAGCGCCGTCCCTGGCACGCGGTCGAGTGCCGCGTGGTGAAGCGCGAACCGGTCGCGCTCCTCGTCGCGGGGGATATTCTCGAAGTCGACGGTGAAGGAGTGATCATACCGCGGCGTGCCGGAAAGGGAGACGTGGACCTTCCGGTCATCACGGGCATCGGCGCGCAGGATATCGGCAAACGCTCGGGGGCGCGGAGCATCGAGTGCGCGGTGGAGATTCTCGAGCTCTTCAAGAAGCTCGGGTTGTCGCCGGCGAAGCAATTGAGCGAGATCCACGTATCCGGGGAAGACATCGACCTCGTCTGGATGGGAACGGGGACCCTCGTGAGGCTCGGCCGGGACCAATACGAGAGCAGGGTCCGCAAGCTGCAAACGGTGGTCGGTATCCTGAACGACCGCGAACGATTTCCGTCGGTCATCGATCTGCGTTTTGACCGTCAGGTGGTTGTACGCTGAAATCATGGAAGCGGGGTGAGACCAGAAATATGTCCTCCGAGTTCGTAGTAGGTCTCGATGTAGGCACGACGAAAGTGGCCGTTCTCATAGGCGAATTCACGTCGGAGGGAGAGACGCGCATCATCGGCGCCGGATCGGCGCGCGCGGAAGGAATCAAGAAGGGGGTCGTCGTCAACATGGACGAGGCCGCTGACAGCGTCCGCGCGGCGGTGGCGCAGGCGGAGCGGATGGCGGGCGTCGAGATCCGGGGCGTTTGCGCGGCGATCTCGGGTCCGCACATACGGAGCTTCAACAGCCGCGGCGTCATCGCGATCCCGGCCGCGCGCCGCGAGGTGACCGAGCGGGACGTTGACAAGGTCACCGAGGCCGCGCGGGGCATCACGCTCCCCTTCGACAGGGAGATCGTGCATTCGATGCCCCAGGACTTCGTCGTCGACAACCAGGCGGGCATCCGCGATCCCATCGGCATGTCGGGAGCGCGGCTCGAAGCCGAGGTGCATATCGTCACGGCGCTCGGCATGTCGCTCGAGAACATGCTCAAGGTGTCGAAGAAGATCGGGCTCGAGATCGTGGATATGATCTTCGACCCGTTCGCGGCGGCGCGCGCCGTACTCACGAGGGACGAGATGAACCTCGGCTGTCTCCTCGTCGACGTGGGCGGCGGCATCACCAACTACGCCCTGTATCACGGCGGCACGGTGCGCGCGAGCGGCGTTGTCGGAGCGGGCGGCGCCAACGTCACGAACGATCTCGCCGTGGGGCTCCGGACCAACGGCGCGGTCGCGGAGGATCTCAAGATCACCCACGGCGTGGCGCTCGCCTCCCTCGCGAACGACGAGGAAACGATCATGGTCCCCGGGATCGGGGAACGCGAGGCGCGCGAGGTGCGCACGCAAATCCTGGCCGCGATCATCGAGCCGC
>JAFNGP010000065.1 GCA_017885175.1 bacterium | reverse complement strand
CGCGAACACCGAAATGGTGAACATTCGCTTTCCTCTCTACGCCCGTCAGCTCCCGCTCTCTACCGACGGGCCCGCCCGGCCCGAGAGCTTCACTATCCAGATCACGTTGTCGTTTATCCTGGACTCGGCCATCATCTGAACGTGATCGCGCGGCACTTCCGCGCTTCCGAAGTACCTCCACTGATCCGGTCTGTTCTTCATGAGATATGCCCTGTCGATCACGATGTAATCGACGTCTCTCGAAAGGGCGAAATGGATGATCGTATTCCAATCCAGCGTGTACGGGAGGATGATGAATGCCGAATCGGTCAAATAGGAAATGGCGGTGTACCGCGACATGATCTTGATCCGCTTCGCGGAGTCCCGGGCATCGTTCCTGATCCACGACGCCGTCTCCAGAAATTCCTCGTATTGCCCTTTTGTTTTCGACGCCGCGTAATCGCGACGCGCCACGCGATAGCCGCTCAGAAGGTACACGCAGGAGAGAAGGACAAAGAAGGCGACTCCGAGAGCTTTGTGCAGCGACCGCGGTCTCATCCAGCGGCCGGTCGAGCGATAGACGGCATCGACCCCGGCGAGCACGACGACGAAATAGAACGGCACAAAAGGCATGATGTACCGCTCGTCAAAGACGTGGAAGAACGGAAATGATACGATGACCGAAGCGAAGAGGAGAATATGCATGATCCCGGGACTGGAGCGACAACGAAACGCGCCGACGACGAGAAGAAGCATGAAGACGAGTTGAAGGCCGAAAACGAAACCGTCGCTCCTGACGTTCATCGGGGGAAATACCCGCGCCGCCATAAGCTTGGCGACCCTCTTGAGTCCCCACAGGTACTTGTGAAAGACAAAGGCCGGGTGCTTCACGGCGAAACCCATCGGGCTGTTCTTCTTCAAGAAAGATACGTAGCCGAATTCCGTTCCCGCGGGATCCAGCTCGCGCATTCTCTTTTCTCTGAGCTCCCATCCCCCTTCATAAAGGGCGTTGGCATCGAAGAACACGTATGACGAAATGGAGAGAACGGCGGAATGTCTCGAGCCGTCGAGCGCGAGAAGATGGTAGCCGACGAGGAGCGGGGCCGCTCCCAGGAAAAGGAATGCCGCCTTTCGAACGGCTTCTCTCCCGCCGTTTCCGCGCCGGGAGAAATACCAGAGGATCGACGCGGCGCCCGCAAAACAGAACAGCAGGCCCGAGAACTTCGCCAGATAGGCAAGGCTCATCAGGACGCCGGCGATGACGTACTTCCACCAGCGTTGGTTTTTGTCATGCAAAATCGTCCATAGATACCAGCATATCGTAATCGCGAGAAGACAGAAGAATTGATCCGATCTCAGGTCATAGCAGGGCTTGAGACCGAAATAGCATACACTGAATACGACGGACAGAACGGCGACCCAGGTATTCAATATGTTTCTGACCAACAAGAACAAGGGAATAAGACAAAAGCTCGCGCTGAAAATGTTGATGTACTGGATCGATCGAACGAAGTCCCCGGTCAAGAAGGTCATCAGGTGCGCGAATATCGGGAAAAGGGGCGGGTACAGGAACGGGGCGTCCAGTTCCCAACGAACGGTGAAATCGAGCTTCTGAAAGATATTCCTGGCCAGCTCGGAATAGCCGTAATAATCCATCACGCTCAGCGCCGGGTGCAAACGTTGACGAGCGGCCAGCAATGCCAATAGGACTACGCCGCTTATACAGAGGATGAGGGTGTTGCTGTTGATGAACCTTGGATTGCGATTCTTCATCGGATACGACCACAACGCGGCTGGCTCGGGAACCGGTCTATGCTTATCGCACCTCGTCCATCCAGCCCGCGGCTCGTATAGTATGGGAGATTCGATTCCATGTCAACATCCGGGCGCGTCCGGCTCTTCCCGGCGCCCATCCTGCAGACGCAACACGCGCGGTGACTTGTTGTTGGCAAGATGATCTCCGGCGAAGCGCCCGCGGCCGGGACTGCGCGGCAAGGGATCGCAAGAGTAACATATTATAAATTAACGAATTAACGATCGATGCGCCTTTGCTCCCGCTGCTTCTGCGCTGGCATGCATGATGCATGGAGCCCAATTCTCATGAACAGCGTGAAGACTCATCCTGCCCCGGGTCCGGCCCGCGAGAGCGAGGCGACCGAAACCGATCCTCGCCGCATCGAGAAGGTGCGCGCGGTCTTTGCCTCGCTGTCGAAACTCCTCAACGCGAAAACGATTTACGCCGGCAACAACCCCATCGTGGGCAAGTTCGGGGAAGCCTTCCATCGGGCGCTGTCGGGTTTTTTCCAGGACGAAAAGGCACTGCTGCTGACCATCGAGCAGTATCAGATCAAGTGGCGCGGCGAGACCGTCTACGACAACAGGGAAAGCAAAGAGAGTCTCGCCTTCCTGCTCTACAAGGACGGCGTCGGCGAGATCGCGTTCCAGGCGTCGGTGAAGCCGGATGAGCTGGAGCAGTTTGTCGATCTGATCAAGAACGAGCTCTCTCGCTCGTCGCCCCAATGCGACATCGTGAGCAGGCTGTGGCAGTCGGAGTTCGCGAACATATCCTATCGCGTCTTCGACGAATGCGCCGACAGGACGCCGGGCGAAGGCCGCGGGTCGGGAGGCGAATCAGGGGAACAGCGGCTGCGCGCCAACGATCATCCGAACCTGATGGACGATCGCAGCGGCCGGGGCAATTCAGCGCTGACCGCCCGTTCGCCCGAATCGCTCGGGAAACACCTCGGCGCCATCGTCGAGCGCGACAATCCCGGCGCAAACGCATCAGATAGGGAGCGGCATCTTCAGCATCTGCTGGAATCCCTTTTCACGGCGCGCACCGAGGAAACGGCGCCCTGGCGGCAGGGTTTCGCCGCCCTCAAAGACAGGAACAAGCTGCTGTGGCTTCTGAGCACGATGCTCGACTTCACCCGGACGAACAACCCTGCGCCGGTGGTTCGCGACGTGCTCGAGATAATCGACCGTCTGGTCCGCTCCATCGCCGAGGAAGCGGACATCCCGACGCTCGTCGATCTGCTCGAAATTCAGAAAACGATCGCCGAACGCGGCGAGCCGGAAGCCGGGTTTGAATCGCTGCCGCAGCGAATCAAACATGAGCTGACCAGCACCTCATTTCTCCTCGAGCTGGGGAAAAAGGTCGGCCGGTCGCGCAAGGATGTGCATGAGATCATGGAGTATTTCCGGTCGGTCGGCAACAATGCCGTCCCCGCCCTCCGCGAGATCCTGGCGTCCTCGAACGATTCCTCGATCCACGCGGAGGCGCGCGAAGCCCTGTTCGCGATCGCCCACGACTATATCATGCCGATTATCGAGGACCTCAAGCCGGACAATCCACTCGAAGCGCAGGACGCGATCTATCTGCTGCGGCGATGCGCCGCCGGCGAGGTCCCCGCCGTCATCGAGAGATTCCTGACTTCACCGGATCCCCGGGTGCGCGTCAGCGCGGCCGAGTACCTGGCGCAGATCGGAACCGATGAAGCGGCGCAGCTGCTGTGCGGGCTGCTCGTCGACGGCGACAGGGATGTTCGTATCGGCTCGCTCGCCGCGGTCGAGGAGCTGAGAAGCCCGTCGATCGTCGCCCGAGTGACTTCGATGTGCTTCGAGGAAGATCCCGCGGCAAAGAGCCTGGAGGAGATGGAACGCCTGTTCCGCACGGCCGGAAAACTGGCGGGCGCAGGCATCCTGGCGCGGCTTCAACGCATGGCGGCCTCTCGCGGATTGTTCCCGATGGGCGGCAGACGTGCCAGGCAGAACAAACTGCTCGCCATCGCGGCGCTGAGATTCATTCCGGGACAGGAGTCCCGCAAGATGCTGAACAAGCTCGCCGGCGACGGGGACCGCCTCGTCGGCAGCAAGGCGCAGCACGCGTTGAGTCAGCAGGATGAGCACGGGGAAGCGAGCCGTCCTGAAGCGGCTCCGGCCGCGGCCGGCGGGGGAAACGATGATTGATCGCCGAACAGATCCCGACGATTGCGCTCTCGCTGCCGCGAGCGGCGCTCCTGCGGAGACCGCTTGCGCGACGGGGCGGGACGACCTTGTCAATCGCCTGGGCCCGCTTTTCGTGCACTACCTCTTTAGCGCCGGCAAGACGGTACATATTCACGACTTGACCAATCACGCCGTAGAGGTGGCGCTGTCCAGGCTCCAGAAAACGCTGCGCGAGCTCGGCGAAACCGAGGGCCGCGTGACCGTGGCGGTCTCGACGGATCTGCTGTCGATCAACGACGCGAGAATCGTGGTCGACGCTCAGAGCATGGGGCCGGTGCTCTATCTCATCAACGAGATGAAAAAAAGAAAGGTGGAGGAGATCGACTTCTCGCCGGAGGTCACCGTCGCGGAGCTCGGCTCGTTCCTGCAGATCTTCTTTTCGGAGCCGTCCGAGGTAGACGTTTTCGGCGAGCTGACCCGGAAGCTCTCCGATGCCGGTGTCGCCGGCATCAGGCTCTCCGAATGGATCGAGCGGGCGAAGTACCTCCGGGACGCCAAGGTGAACAAGCAGGAGGTTCGGGAGGAAAGCAATCGGGTTATGTCGAGGGCGATCATGTTCATGGGCGAGGTCATGCTGGCGATGGAGCAGCGGCGTCCGATCCAGCTGCACAAGGCGAGCAGGATCACGCAGCAGATAGCCGATATCATCCGCACCGACGAATCCATTCTCGTGGGGCTCGCGAGCATCAAGGATTATGACGAATACACCTTTTCGCACTCCGTGAACGTCAGCGTCCTGTCGATGCTGATAGCCGACCGGATGGGGTTGCACAAGAGCGACACCGCGCAGATCGGCATTGCGGCGCTGCTTCACGACGTCGGCAAAACGCAAATCCCCCAGACGATCCTGAATAAACCCGATTCGCTGACGGCCGAAGAATGGCAGCTGATGGAACGACACCCGATGCTCGGCGTCCTGGAATTGTCGCGGACCCGGTCGCTGCGGACGATCGCCGATTCCCTGTTCGTCTCCCTCCAACACCATCTGCTGTATAACGGCAAGGGATACCCCGTCAAACCGACGCCGTGGGAGCTGCACCCGTTCAACCACATTATCACCATCGCCGATATATTCGACGCCATGACCACTCCGCGGGTGTACCGGCAACAAACGTTGACGCCTGACCGCGCCTTGCGTTTGATCGCCCGCAAGAGCGGAGAGATGTTCGATCCGCTGGTCGCGAAAGTATTCATCAGGACGATGGGCGTCTACCCCGTTGGAACGGTGGTCAAGCTTGACACCGGCGAGCACGCCGTAGTAACGCGCCAGAACGAACACTCTCGCCTCATGCACCGGCCCGTTGTCGCTCTCTTGCGCGAGGACGGCCTTCCAGGCGATAAGGTCGACGTGGCCGAGCTCGCGGGCGGCGGGTCGACGTATCGACGCACGATCGTTGAATCGGTGCACGACAGGCATTACGAAGCCCAAAAAGCAAATCTCTTCATCATGAAGTGATCCGCGCGGCGAGCGGGCCGCGAAGATCGAAACGGACTGCGGGATGACTTCGGATGGAGCTGCCGTCTGTTAAAGCCTTGAGGTTGGGATCACCGGAGGTCTTTCAGCTCGACGTCATGCATGTGACTCAGTATCCAATCGGTCCTGCGGAGAATATAGGGGGTTGGCCTGCTTGCCGACCATCTCCGCGGGTTGGGCAGAACGGCCGCGATGCGCGCCGCCTCTTCCCGCGTGAGCCGCGCCGCCGGCTTGTGGAAGTAGTATCGGGAGGCGGCCTCGGCGCCGTACACGCCCGGCCCCATCTCGATCACGTTGAGGTAAACTTCCATGATGCGTTCCTTGCTCCAGCACATTTCGATGAGGAAGGTGAAGTACACCTCGAGCCCTTTGCGCGCCCAGCTTCTCGAGGGCCAGAGGAAGACGTTCTTGGCGCACTGCTGACTGATGGTGGATGCGCCTTTTACTTTTCTGCCATGGTGACGCTCGTTGTACTTCGCCGCTTTCTCGATCGCCTCGAAATCGAACCCCACGTGCTCTTCGAATTTCTGGTCTTCTGCCGTCGCCACCGCCCGGGGCAGATTCCGCGACATCCGTTCGATAGGCACCCATCTCCTGTCGAGCTTCATGGGGCGCCCGTCCATCTTTTGTTCGACGCACCGCTGGAGCATCAGGATGGTGCAGGGTACCGGCACAAAACGGTACAGCAGGGCCAATGCGACACTCAGCCCCAGGAACCACAGGATGAGCGTGCCTATGACGCGGAGGATCTTCTTCATCGATTCGTCCGATACGCCCCGACTAGAGCCTTCCGTCCACGATTTTCAAATCGAGGAAGGATTTCACGTCGTAGATGACGCCGTGCTCGCTCTTGAAACCGGCGACGTCGAGCGACTTGAACTTCTCGTGCGCGACGGCGAGAACGACCGCGTCGTAGCCGCCGGCCCGGAGAACGTCCTCCCCGACGAGCGGAAAGCCGTACTCGTGCTTCACGTCGTCGCTCCCGGCCCAAGGGTCATACACGTCGACCGTGCAGCCGTAATCGACGAGCTCCTTCACGATGTCGACGACGCGCGAGTTGCGGATGTCGGTGCAGTTCTCCTTGAAGGTGATCCCGAGGACGAGGACCCGCGCGCCCTGCACCTTCTGCCCCTTGTTGATCATGAGCTTGACGACCTTGTTCGCGATGAAGATCCCCATGTTGTCGTTGATGCGGCGCCCCGCGAGGATCACCTCGGGGTG
>JAFNGP010000064.1 GCA_017885175.1 bacterium | reverse complement strand
AAGGCGGGTCGCTCCGCGGGCGCGTGGAAGGAAAAGGGAACGAGGATAGAGTCCTTCACGGCGGACGTCTTTTCGGAGAGGGAGCTCGGCCTGCGCAAATAGGAAGCCGCTCTCACCATCGCCCCGCGATCAACGCGAGCGCGAGGGCATGCATGAGCGCGACGCAGAGCGCCGTGCCCGCAAGCCCGATCGCCGGGAACAGGAGCATTCCTCCGAGCAATCCTCCGACGCATGCTCCGAGCATATCCCACGCGTAGAAACCCGCCGGGGCGTAGCCTCCCCCTTCGGGAAACGCCGTCCGGACGACGATTCCGTAGTACGATCCCGTCAACAATCCCGCGCACCCCGCAATCGCGAAAAAGGGCGCCGAGCCCGAGACGGATGAGATGCCGAAGCTTCTGAGCAGCGCCGCCCAGACCACCGGAGCCGCCGCGAGGATAATGAACCCGAGATGTATCGCTTTGAGCGCGCCTCTTCCCCATCGCTCGCGTCTCGCCGCCGCGAACACGCCTGCGGCCGCGCCGGCCATGAACAGCGCCGTGAGAAGCACGATGCCTCTATAGAGAATCCCCGAGAACGATTGGTACAGGAGGAGAACGAGAATCTGGAGCAGAAAGCTCCCGAGCCCGACGCTCCAGACGGCGAGCGCCGCGCGTGCGCTTTTCCGCGCGCACGGACCGAATCGCGCGATGCTGAAAAGCGCGAGAAAGAGAGACACGAACGCCGCCCCGATCATGATCGGCGGAAGACGGAACACCGGCTTGAATACGGACATNNAATCGCGATCCCGTTCTGCTCCCCTCGAGAAGCAGCTCGCGGATCGTAAGCGCGGGCTTCGCGTCGGTGTTGACCGGCGGGTTCCCCGCGCGATCGAGGCCCGACCGCAATCCGGCCAGGCGCTCCTCCGTCAATCTGAACGGAAGATAGTCCTCGCTCACGAAAGGGGCTTCGATGCCCCGGGCCCGGAGACGGGGCAGTATCGTCTCCGGATCGATCTCCGAATCGCTTGCGATGAAGTGCGCGGTCGAGCCCGGCAGGACGCGCACGTGCCCGAAGACGCTCTCGAGCGTGCGCTCGAGAATTCTCAGAACCGTCGCCTGCTCGCCGCCGAGCATATTCTCCGAGGAGGGATGCGTGAAGGCGAACACGCCGCCGGGTCGAAGCGCTTTCCGAACGGCTTCGAAAAACTCCCGCGTATAGAATCGGTTCCACTGCAGATTCACCGGAGCGGGAGAGCTCAGTATGACGCAGTCGTAGCGCTCGCCCGCGCGCGCGACGAGAAATCTTCCGTCCGCGACGATGAACCGTACGCGCCCTTCAGCTGCTTCTCCCGTGCCGCTTCCCGCGCGCGATTCCGGCGGCTCCGCTTTCTCCCGGCCGCCGATCCCTTCGCCGGTCCGGAAAAGGCTTCCGTCCAGCTCGACGCATTCGATCCTCTCCACGGATGGATGTTTGAGCGCCTCGGCCAATCCCCCGCCGAGAGAGCTTCCGATGAGGAGAATGGATCGAGGCTCCGCGCACAGGAGAAGCGGAATATGGATCATCTCCTCGCATCTCTCCGGCTCCGGATACGAGAAGATCCTCCCGCCCCCCGAATACACGGATCTCATCCCCTCCCGCTCCGTCACCGTGATTTCTCCGTATCGGGATGAACAATACCTCTCGATCCGGCAGCCCGGATATATCGCCTCGACGCTTTTCCGATCGATCGACGGCGAAACAGCCGCCACGACGAATACGCATGCGAGCACCGCCGCCGCCGTTTTCGCGCGGCCCGAAGGGCTCTTCGCGAAAGAAAGCGTCGTCATCATGGCGAGGAGGCCCGCGGCGACCAGAGCCGCCTGGAACTGCGAAACTATCTCCACGAGGACGAGCGAAAAGAGGATCGCGCCGAACACGGATCCGGCCGCTTCCCATAGATACACGCGCGCTATTCCGCCGCGCATGTCCCCCCCTCGCTCCTTCCAAAGGCCGCTCGCGACGTTGTATAGCACGCCGTATGCGCATCCGAACGGAGCGGTGACGAGAAAGGAGAAAGCGAGCGCGCCTCCGGGAGACGGCAACGCGCCGGGCGGCTGCGCGAGCATCCCTCTGCCGAGCCGGATCGCGACGACCGTTCCCGGCATAATCACCGCGCAGAAAAGGGCGAGTCCCGCGAACAGCCGAAAGAGAGAGATCCGTTTCGCGTCCCCGGCGCGTCCCCCGAGCAGGGCGCCGACGCCCACCCAGAAGAGCCAGAAGGCGAGAAGCGCGCCGAGGACGAACTCGGTCCCCGTGAAAAGCGGCATCAGCTCCCGGATAAAGATCGACTGAGCGATGATCGCGCAGAAACCGAGAGAGNNCGAAATCGTACACGTCGATAAAATCCTCGATGCGGTCATGCTCCGTCTTGAGCAGCAGCCCCGCGTCGACGAGATTGAAAACGATATTTCCGAAATCCTCGGTCGAGCGAACTCCCCAGAAGTTGAGAACCTCTTTCGCCATCGGGCCGAATCGCGCGGTCGCCAGGGTGCGCATGCCGCGGCAGAGCTCCGAGCCGGAGATATGGCGCACGCGGGCGATTTCGAGCAGAACCGCCTCGACGGCATCGATGACGAAGAGGTACGCGTCGGCGTGATAGCGCCGGTCGCGCGACCGGATCGTTTCGATCCTCTCCCTGACCTCTTTCCGCAGCTCCAGATGGTTTTCCATACTCGCTTCCCGATCGGCGCCTTTTCGGGATGTTACGGCATTTCTCGCCGCGACTCCATCTCTTTCTTGATGAGGGTGTCCTTCCGCCAGGCAGGATCGCTCTCGGGATAATCGATCACGTAGTGGAGACCTCGCGATTCCTTGCGAATGATGGCCGATGCGACGACCAGGCTCGAGACGAGCGCGATATTCCGCAGCTCCACCATGTCCCCCGAGACGCCATATTCCGCGTAGAGGCGCTCCGCGGTATCGAGGATCTGCCTGATCCGTCCGCGGGCGAGGGCGAGACGCTCGACGGAGCGGACGATCCCGACGTAATCCCACATGACCCTTCGCGCAAGATCCCAATCGTGATCGAGAATAACCGTCTCGAGCGCCCGCGGATCCCGTACCTCGGGAAAAACGAGATCGACGTCCGCGGGGACGCCGGCGCTCCGCGGCTCGGTTGCGAGCCGCGCCGCGCAACGCTCCCCGAGCACGAGCGTCTCGAGGAGCGAATTGCTCGCCAGGCGGTTCGCGCCATGGACGCCCGTGCACGCGACCTCTCCGATCGCCATGAGCCCCTCGAGATCGGTCCTCCCGTCCATGTCCACCCTGACCCCGCCGCACATGTAGTGCGCCGCGGGCACGACGGGAATCGGCTGACGCGATATATCGATCCCGAACGCGAGACAATTCTCGTAGACGTGCGGAAAACGCTTCTTGAGCCACTCGCCGCTCTTATGCGTGATATCGAGCAGCACGAACTTGTCGCCGCTCTTCTTCATCTCCCGGTCGATCGCCCGGGCGACGATGTCGCGGGGGGCGAGCTCGCCCCGCGGATCGTATCGTTTCATGAACGTTTCGCCGTCCAGATTCCGGAGAATCGCCCCTTCCCCGCGCAACGCCTCGGAAACGAGAAACGATTTCGCCTCGGAATGATAGAGGCACGTGGGATGAAACTGCACGAACTCGAGATTCGCGATCTCCGCTCCCGCGCGGTACGCCATCGCGATTCCGTCCCCCGTCGCCACGTCGGGATTCGACGTATAGAGGTAGATCTTCCCCGCGCCTCCCGTCGCGAGCACGGTGTGGCGCGCGAGAACGGCGACGACGCGATTCGAGAGCCGGTCGAGGGCATAGCAGCCGAGAACCCGCCGCCCGGCGTCGACGACGAGATCGATCGCGAGACAGTCCTCTCTGGCCGCGATGCGACCGTTCGCGCGAACCGCATCCAGCAGCGCCGTTTCGAGCTCGCGCCCGATGACGTCGCGGCAATGCACGATCCGCGGCGCCGAATGCCCCCCCTCGCGGGTGAGCGCAAGCGAATCGCCGCTCTCGGTCTTGCTGAAGCGCACGCCGAGATTCACCAGATCCCGGATCCGGTCCGGCCCCTCGCTGACCATGATCTCGACCGCTTCGCGCTTGCAGAGCCCCTGCCCCGCCTCGAGCGTATCGGCCACGTGCCGTTCGAACGAGTCTTCCTTGAGCGTCACGGACGCGATCCCGCCCTGCGCGTAGTACGTGTTGCTCTCGGCGATCTTCTTCTTCGTCACGACGAGCACGTCGGCGAAACGCGACGCCTTGAGGGCAAAGAAGAGTCCGGCCGCCCCGCTCCCCAGCACGAGAATATCGGTTTTCAGAATCTCCACGAGAACCTCCCTGCGAACGGTTAATCATAGGGAACCGAAGATTCCATCGCAACAGAAACAAGTGCATTATGCGAGGAAGAGGGGAAACANNGGCTTGGCACAATCATTGCGAAGAGATCCCTTTGACAATCCATTACGCCGGTCATTCTGTAGGAGGTTACCCGATGTTTGGCAAGAGTAAGGTCGTCATGCTCGCTTTCGCGCTTCTGCTCGCGGCCGTCATCCTCGGCTGCTCCGAGGACAGCAACTACGATCAGCGAACCGTCGTATACGTCGGCGGCATCAACGGGGACAAGCCTTTCTTGTGCGACGTTCTCAGCCAGGGCGATTCGCTGTACATGCCGGACATGGTCACGTACAAGACGAGCGACGACTTCATCACCGAGGACTGGGTTGAAGTCGTATTCTACAACAAGCCCTACAGCACGGTCATCGAGCCCGGCACGGGATCGCTCGGGGACTTTCTGGTTACGGGATACGACGTCGAGTTCATTCCGCTCGGCGGGGCCTCGATCCCCGTGGCGTCGTTCAGCGGGAGCACGAGCATCCTCGTTCCGGCGAGCGAATCGGTCACGGGCAGCATTCTCATGGTCCCGTTCTCGGCGAAGAACATCGACCCGCTGAATTCGATGAAATATTCGCCCCTCGAGATCATGTCGCGCGCGCACATCACCTTCCACGGACATTACGTGCAGACGACCACGGATGTCGAGTTCACGGCGGATCTGACGGTGAACTTCGCCGATCCGCTCCTGACGACGAACGACCAGAATCAGCAGAATCCGTAAGGGTAACCGGCCGATATCAGCATAGAAAGAGGGGAGCCTCCGTCGAAGAGGTTCCCCTCTTCGTTTTCCCGCCCCGCCCCAGATTGACAGAATCGCCGCGTATCGACTATCATCCCGCTCTCAAACCGATTCGCGAAACCTGCAAGGGGGATGAGCCATGTTCGAGAAAACGCTCTCTGCGTGCGCGATTCTGATCTGCCTGGCGAATTCTTCGAGCGCCCTCGAGGGGTTCGAGAAGGACGTCGTGAAAACGTCCGGCGGTGATCTCGCGATCACCTTCATCGGCCACGGGACGCTCATGTTCTCGTTCCGCGGAAAAACGATCCATATCGATCCCTGGAGCAGGCTCGCCGACTATGCGAAGCTCCCGAAGGCCGATATCGTTCTTCTCACGCACGATCACCCCGATCACCTCGATCGGGCGGCCCTCAAGCTCGTTTCCACCGAAAAGACCGCGCTCATCCTCACGCAGGAATGCCGCAATCAGGGCCTCGAAGGGACCGTCATGAAGAACGGGGACACGACGGCGGTTTCGGGAATCGGGATCGAGGCCGTGCCCGCCTACAACGTCGTCGGCATACGTCCCGACGGCCGTCCGTTTCATCCCAGGGGATCGGGAAACGGCTACATCATGACGTTCGGCGGCACGCGCGTCTACGTGGCGGGGGACACCGAGAATACGCCCGAGATGAAGCGGCTGCGGCGGATCGACGTCGCGTTCCTGCCCATGAACCTCCCCTATACGATGACCCCCGAGATGGTCGCGGACGCGGCTCTGGCCTTCAAGCCGAAGATCCTCTACCCGTACCATTTCGGGGAAACCGACACCTCCCGCCTCGTGGATCTCCTTAAGGGGAATCCCGCCGTGGAGGTCCGGATCAGGAACATGAAGTAGAGAGAAGATCGAGCAGCTCGCTCAACCGGTCGATCCTCATCTCGACGCGCAACGCGAGGACGGCGGCACCGTCCGGGAAAAGATCGATCGCCTTCGCCCGGTCCTTTTCCGTCGTGACGAAAAGCGCGTCGGAGCCTCCCTCATCCAGCATCGACCGGACGTCTTCACGAACGTACCGGTGATGATCGACGAACCGGAAGCTGGCCCGCGGCCTCGCGCCGAGCGCGAGAATCGTCCGCTCGAACGACCCGGGGCGGGCGATGCCCGAGAAGAGCACGCATTCTCTGCCGGCGAGGAACTCGAGCGGAATGGACGCTCCGCTCCGGTCGATAAGCCTGGACGGCTCGTGATCCGCGAAAAACACGCGCTTCCCTTCGACGTAGCTCCGCGCCGTCTCCGGAATTCGTTTTTCGCGGGCCCGCGTGAAGACGACGACGTCGGCGCGCCGCGCCCCCCGGGGATGCTCCCGCAACGTTCCCAGCGGCAGCAGCGTTCCTCCGCCGAAGGGCTTCTCGGCGTCGAGGAGCAGGATATCGACGTCCTTCGCCACGGAAAAGTTCTGGAACGCGTCGTCGAGGAGAATGTGACTGGGCGAAAAGAGCCGCCGCGCGAGCTCGGTTCCCCTTCCCCGCCGGGGATCGATGACTACGGGAATCCCGCGGTCCCGGTAGATGAGAATCTCGTCGCCGAGCGCCTCCGCCTCGCGTGCGAGCGTGCCGCGCCCCGCTCTGGACGGGCCGATCAGATCCTCGCCGGTCACGAATCCGGCGCCGCTCGCGGGGAGTCTCGCGCGGCTCCCGGAAACGACGCACGGCGCGCGCCGCTGCGCCATTCCCCGGTACCCCCGCGTGACGACGACGGGAAGCCCGCCCCTGTCGGCGATTCCCCGCGCGAGGGCGATCGCGCACGGCGTTTTTCCCCCCCCGCCGGCTTCGATATTTCCTATGGATACGATCGCCGGGCGCGCCGGACCGGCGTCGCGTGTCGATTCCCGTTTCCGCGGGGGCCTGCTCCCCGTACGCGCCGCGACGCAGAGTCCGTAGATGCCCGCGAGAAGAACCCGAGCCGGGTAGAGCACGGCCCAGATCCCCCGGCCGGTGAGCATCCGGTATCCCGCCCCGTACCGCTCAACAATCTTCATGGGGCCACACGTCCGTTCCGTCGTACCCGAGACTCCTGTCGAGCTCCGTCGTGAGCTCGCCCAGCGTCCGCTCGAGCCGGAGCCGGGACGATTCTCGCGTCTCATCATCCGAGTCGGAAGGCACGACGAAGGGCTCTCCGTAGGCGATCACGACCCTCGCGAACGGGCCGGGAATCTGGAAGCGGTCCCACGAGGAGAGGAGCCGGCGGGGCCGGGCCGAATTCGAAACGGGTATGATCACCGCGCCCGTCATCCTGCTGAGCTCAGTCGCTCCCTGCTGCGCGCGCCCGCGCGGTCCTCGCGGACCGTCGCCCGCGAGCCCGGCGTCGCGCCCGCTGCGCAGAGCGGCTGCGAGCTCCCTGAACCCCGCCGCGCCGCGCCGGGAAGACGAACCCTTGATATGCTCCCATCCGAGCCAGGCGACCGCTCTTCCTATGAGGTCGCCGTCGGGATGCTCGGAGGCGAGAACGGAAATCCTCCATTTCCGATGCGCGTAGACAATGACGATGAGGCGCCCGTGAAGGAATGAGACGATTCCCTGCTTCGAGAGCGCTCGCGCCTTTTCGAGATTCTTGATGTCCCGCCATTCGATCCGCCAGGTCAGACCGAGGAAGCGGATGACGAGCAAACCGACGAAGCTCGCCACTCCCGGATGCACGCGGATATTCATACGTTCGCCACCACGAGAGACGGTATAAGCCTTACGATCATCCGCTGTTTGGTTTGGTGTTTGTTTTTGTTTGGTTTGTTT
>JAFNGP010000063.1:9012-13061 GCA_017885175.1 bacterium | reverse complement strand
CCATGGTGTTCAATTTTCTCGATATTCTCGCGCACGGGCGCAGCCAGAGCGAGATCCTCCAGGAGATAGCCCCCAACGAGAGCGCCTTCCGGTCGCTCATGCGCTCGTGGTTCGTCCATTCGGCGCTNNTCGACGAACCTCAGGTACAAATTCGGCGAGAACATCAACGGCGACCCGCGGCAAACGCTGCTGATCCGCAGGCCCCTCGAGTTCAACCTTCCCGCCGAGGGCCCCTCCAAGAACTATATTCTCGCGAAGGAAAATTTCTACTTCGTCTATCCGACGAAGTTCCACGAATACGAGCGGCAATACATGGGAACGTTTCAGCACGGGGGAATCTCGCTCGAGGAAATGATCGTTCCCTGCGTCACCCTGACCCCGAGGTAATGCATGCCCCCGCATCCCGCCCGTCGCGGAACAAAAATCCGGGATGAAGCCGCGGCCCGCCGCCTCGATCGCTTCGAGGGAGAGGGCCGGAGCGTCGCGCTCGCGAGCGATTCCCCCGATCGGACGCTCGCGATCGGGCGCGCGATCGGTTCGCTCGTGCCGCAGGGGGCCGTGCTCTCGCTCGAAGGGGGGCTCGGCGCGGGAAAGACGCTTATCACGAAAGGCGTCTGCGCGGGGCTCGGCGTATCCGGCGAGGTGCTGAGCCCGAGCTTCGTGCTCGCCGAGGAATATGCGGGCGTATTCCCCGTGTTCCATTTCGATCTCTACCGGCTCGAGAGCGTCGACGAGGTCGCCCGCATCGGGCTCTTCGACGCGATCGACGATCGCAACGTCGTTATCGTCGAATGGGGAGACCGTCTTCCCGCCGGTTCCCTCGATGCGGACGTGCGGATCATCATGGAGATCGCGGGGGATCTGAACCGTGCGATCACGATCGAGGGACCGAGCGGCTTTCTCGACGCGCTCGAAGGGAGCATCGCGTGAAAACGGTGCCGATCGTGCTCGCGCTCGACACGTCCCATCAACGCGGGAGCGTCGCGGTGAGCCGCGGCGAGGAGATACTTTCGGAGATACTCTTCGACGCGAGCGACACGCACTCGGCCACCCTGCTGCCGGGCGTCGACGCCTGCCTCGCTTCGGCGAAGGTCGCGCTTTCCGGCGTCGAGCTCTTCGCCGTCGTGTGCGGGCCGGGAAGCTTCACGGGGCTTCGAATCGCGCTGGCGACCGTCAAGGCCTTCGCCGCGGTGCGCCGCGCGCCGGTCGCTCCCGTCGAAAGCTGCGCGGTGCTCGCGGCGGCGTTTCCGTACGCCGCGCGTCCCGTATTGACCCTCATCGACGCCCGCAGGGGAGAGGTGTACGGCGCACTCTACGACACGGCGGACGGCCGGCCCCGCCCCATCGTTCCGCTCTTCTCCGCGAGGCCGGAGGCGGTCGGGGACATTCTCGCCGGGCACACGGTCGCGGGCCCTCTTATCCTGTGCGGCACCGGGGCGCTCCGCCACCGCGCGGCGCTCGAAGCGCTCGTTCCGGGCGGAAGCCGGTTCGCGGGCGAGCGATGGTCCGTGCCGTCGGCGTCCCTGTGCGCGCTGCTCGCGCTCGATCGCGAGCCGGTTCCCTACGACGAGCTCTTCGCCCTCGAGCCCCTCTACATCCGCCCGCCCGACGCCCGCTTGCCCGATACCGCGAGCATCCGGAAACGAGGGGGAGGGGCGCGGTGACGGAGGCGAAGATCCGCGAAATGACCGCTGTGGACATTCCGCCCGTGATGGAGATCGAGCGATCGAGCTTCGTCACGCCGTGGACCGAGGGAATGTTCAGGTCGCAGCTCAGATTCAGGGATCAGGCGATCAATCTCGTTCTCGACGAGGACGGGACCGTCGCCGGCTACGCCGCCGCGTGGATCGCGTACGACGAGATACACCTTCTCAGCATCGCCGTCGCTCCCGCGGCGCGCAGGCGGGGTCTCGGGGGCGAAATTCTCCGCGCCGTCATGGAGCGGGGAAGAGCTCGCGGCGCCGTCCGGGTCATACTCGAGGTCCGCGACGGGAACGCCGGCGCGCGCGCCTTCTACCGGACGCGCGGATTCGTCGATATCGGAACGCGGCGCCGGTACTACAGCGATACGGACGAAGATGCGATCATCATGGAATATCTATTCGACGAGTGAGGAGCTTCGCGCGATGCGGGGCGCCGCGGCGTGCGCGGTCGTGCTCGGGAGCGGCCTCTCGAAGCTCGCCTGCGGACTCGAATCGCTCGCGCGCGTTCCGTACGAACGCATCCCCGGTTTCGGACGAACGTCCGTCGCGGGGCATCCCGGCTTCGTTTCGCTGTGCCGTCTCGCGGGCGCGCCGGTGCTCCTCTTCGCGGGAAGGTTTCACGCGTACGAGGGCGTCGGGGCGGACATTCTCGCTTCCCCCGTCTCGCTCGCGGACTACGCGGGCTGCTCGTCCATCATCGTGACGCAGGCGGCGGGGAGTCTCACGCGCCGAATCCCGACGCGCACGTGGATGCTCGCGACCGACGTCATAGCCTTTCCTTCGAGGTCGGGCCTCCGCTTCAACCGCGAGCCGTTCAGCGGCGCTTCTCGAGGAATCGCTCGGCGCCGCGCGGCGCCCCTCGTCTCGAAAGCGCTCTCGGCGGAGCTCCGCCGCTCGGCGCGCGCGGCCCGGATCCCGCTGGCCGAGGGCGTCCTCTGCTGGACGAGCGGACCGACCTACGAAACGGCCGCCGAGGCCCGCGCCGGATCGTTCATGGGCGCGGACGCGGCGACGATGTCCTCGTTTCCCGAGCTCCTCGTGGCCCGGAGAATCGGGATCGAAGCCGCGTGCATGAGCTGGATAACGAATTATACCGCCGCCATCTCGGCGGGCCGGACCGTTCACTCCGAGGTGCTCGACAGCGGGGACGCGGGCGCTCGCTCGCTGGGCGCGCTCGTCGCCGCGTTTCTCGGCGCGCGCGAAACCGCGTGACGAAACCTCGTGAAAAAAGCTCTTCTTGCTTCCCGGCGGAATTGATACCATCGCGCTGATTTGCAGGGAGTTGCGCGGCGAGCTCCGGGACGGGAGTCCGCGACCGCAGCGATCGCCGAGGAAGAGGGCACGATCATGTCCGCGAACAGACCGGTTCCGCGGGAAGGCAGCGCGCCGTTTCGAAACGTCGCGCGCCTCGCCGCTATGAAACCTTCCCGGATGAATCTGAGTCTGGCGAATATTTCCGCTTTTCTCGAGCGGATGGGCGATCCGCAGCGGCGCTACCCGGCGGTCCTTGTCGCCGGCACGAACGGGAAGGGCTCCGTGACGACGTACGTCTCTTCCGTTCTGCGCGCGGCGGGGCTTCGGGTGGGCACGTACTATTCGCCGCACATCTTTCGCCCGCACGAGCGCATCCGCCTCGACGGCGAAGAGATTGCGTCGCGCGAGCTCGATGCGATCATCGGAATCGTGCGTGCGCGCGCGCGAGGGATTCCCCTGACCTATTTCGAATGCCTCACCGCGGCGGCGGCGCTGTACTTTCTCGAGAAACGCGTCGACGCGGCCGTATTCGAGGTAGGGCTCGGGGGACGTCTCGATGCGACGAATCTCGTGAACGCGGTCGTCACCGTGATAACGGGGATATCGCACGACCACCGGGAGCACCTCGGACGGACGAAGCGGAAAATCCTCGCCGAGAAGCTCGGCGTCGCGCGCACGGGCGCGCCGCTCGTGGCGAATCTCTCGCCGCGCTCGCTCGTCGCTCAGGCGGCGGCCCATTGCGCGGCGGTCGGAGCCCCGTTCCATTCGGTCCGGGACGAGGTGGATATTTCGATCGTGGAGCTCGCGGCCCCCCGCATGATCGTGCGGGCTTGCACGCCGCGGCGCGACTACGGGGAGCTCGCGACGCGGATGATCGGACGGGTCCAGGCGCGCAACGTCGCCACCGCTCTGCGCGCGGTCGAGATGCTCGAGGAGGCGGGAATGCTCCGGAACGCCGGAGCGGGGACGATCCGGAAGGGGATCGCTTCCGCTTTCCTCGCGGGGCGGTTTCAGAGCGTTTCCGAGTCGCCGCGGATCGTGCTCGACGTCGCGCACAACGAGGAATCCCTGCTCGCGTCGCTCGACACGGTG
>JAFNGP010000063.1:0-8946 GCA_017885175.1 bacterium | reverse complement strand
GCGCGCAGAGGCGCAGCGCCGTCCGATACGATCGTGATCATGGGCTCGCATCACACGGTCGAAGAGGCCGCGCCATTTCTCTGATGAAAGGAACGCGCATGACTCTCGTGCTGGGTGTCGATATCGGCGGGACGGATATCAAGCTCGGGCTCGTCGAGGGAGAAGGAGACATACGGGGATCGGGAAAGATACCGACGCGGCCGGAAGAGGGTCCCGAGGCGGCCGCCGCCCGCGTGCGCCTCTGGCTCGGGGAGAGCGGGGACGTGCAAGGAAAGATCGCCGCCGCAGGCGTCGATTGCGCGGGGCTCGTCGACGGCGAGCGCGGTTTCCTGCATGTCTCGCCCAACCTGAGGGGATGGGAGAACGTCCCGCTGCGGGACATCTTCGAGCGCGCGCTCGGCGTGCCCGCGATCGTCGAGAACGACGCGAACGCGGCCGCGTACGGAGAGTGGGCGAAGGGAGCGGGGCGGGGATTGAAGAATTTCGTGTGTCTCACCCTCGGAACGGGGGTGGGCGGCGGCATCGTCGTCAACGGGGCGCTCTATCGGGGCTCGTCCGGTTTTGCGGGAGAGATCGGCCATGCGGTCATATGCGCCGACGGCCCGCTCTGCGCGTGCGGCAATCGCGGATGTCTCGAGGCGCTCATCGGCGCGAATGCGATCGTCGAGCGCGCGGCCGGAATGCTCGCGAGGGCCGGCGAATCGAGAAGCGCCTGGGGCGCTTCTCCTACCGTCGAGGCGCTTTCGCGCGCCGCGGCGTCCGGGGACGCCATCGCCGCGGCCGCGTTCAGGGAAACGGGACGCTGGCTCGGAATCGCTCTCGCGAACGTCGTTCACATCCTCGCGCCCGAGGCGATCGCGATCGGGGGCGGGGTCGCGGGCGCGGGGGATCTCATTCTCGAACCCGCGCGGGCCACCGTGCGGGACTGCCGTATGGACGAGGCGATGGCCTCGGTGCGGATCGTCCCGGCCGAGCTCGGGAACCGCGCCTCGTTCATCGGTGTTTCGCTCCTCGCTCTCGGCCGCCTGAACGGGCGCCGGTGAGCGGAGCGGGGTTTCGGGGGAAACGGCGGGGGCTCGAACGCCCGCTGCCGACGGGATCGCAATGAAGCAATTCGCACTCTTGTTCCTCGCCGCGCTCGGCCTTCTGGCCGCGGCCGGAGGGCCGCGCGCCGGAGCCCAGGATCCGTCGACGGCCGGAGCGCGGGAGGAGCCGGCGGCGTCCGACACGTCGGTCTACCGCGTGACGTCGGCGAGCCTCAGATCGAGCCTCGAAGCGGGCGAGCGCGTCGTCTATCTCGACGGAGGAGTGCGGATCGATCACGCGACCACGACGATAACGAGCGCCCGCGGCAAGCATTATCCGATCCGGCGCTACATCGTCCTCTACGACAGCGTGCGCGTCGTCGACGGGACGGCGACGATGCTGAGCGACGTCGGAGAGTATTTCGGCCTGACCAATATGCTCGAGCTCGCCGGGCACGTGCGATTCGCCGATCGCGGATGGAAGGCCCGCTGCGACCGCGCGAAATACGACCGGGACCGGCGGATCGCCGTTTTGACCGGCAACGTGAGCGCCGAGGACAGCACGCGCACGATGTACGCGGACACGATCGTCTATGACCGAGACCGGGAGATAGCGGACGCGACAGGCAGAGTCGTTATCATCGACGACGTCGAGGACTACTCCATCGCGGGCAAGCACGCCCGCTTCGACCGGGTCAAGAAAGAGGCGGTCGTGGACGTGCGCCCCGTCCTCACCTTCGATCTCAAGTCCGAGGAGCGGGGCACGGTCACGAGCCGCCTCATGCGCTTCGGCGTGGACCGGAAGATCGGCATCGCCGAGGGGGACGTGCAGATGGTGAAGGGAGAGACGAGGGCGAGCTGCGATTCGGCGGCGATCTACGACGAGGAAGGACGGGCGGAGCTCTCCGGCAACCCGCGCGCGACGAACGGCCGCTCCTCCATGAGCGGTAAACGGATGATCCTCTGGTACAACAAGGACGAGGTCGAGCGGGTCGTGCTCCCCGAGACGGGCCGGCTCGCCGAATCGCCGAAGCCGGGATCTCACTGGACCGAGGATTCGTGGATCGAGGGGGACTCCATCGCCATCTATCTCTCGAAGGAGAAGGTCGATTCCGTCACGATCCTGAAGAACGCGAGGTCGATGTACTATCCGGTCGAGGGAGATTCGAACAAGGTTTCGAACAACTACTCGACCGGCGACCGGATGTTCTTCGTCTTCAAGGAAGGGGATCTGGACTATGTCAGGATCTCCGGGGCCTCCACCGGGCTCTACAAGTACGTGAATCTCGCCCCCAAGGAGACGATCGACAGCCTCGCCGCGTCGATCGACAGCACGCTCCGGTACAAGAGCTTCCGGAAATCGAACGAACGGGTCCAGTACAACGCCGACCGGATCGAATACTTCGCGCGGACCGAAAACGTTCTCCTCAACGGCCGCTCTTTTCTCAAGTACCAGAACTCGAGTCTGACGGCCCGACGGATCGATTTCAACTCGCGCCTCAATCTGCTCGAGGCGACGGGCGCCCCCGTTCTCGAGGAGAAGGAGCAGCGGATGTTCGGCGACGATATGGGGTACGATCTCGATTCCGAGGGGGGCATGATCGTCGACGGTTCGACGAAGTACGGCGACGGGTATTATCAGGGAGAAAATATATTCAAGGTCGGCGGCGACGTTCTCAAGGTCTACAACTCGACGTATACGACGTGCGATTACACGCGTCCGCACTACTCGTTCCACGCGGACAAGATGAAGGTTTACATCAACGACAAGATCGTTTCGGGCCCGATCTTCCTCTATATCGGGAAGATGCCGGTATTCTACCTTCCCTATATGGTCAACTCGCTCCGCCGCACGCGCAGCTCGGGATTCCTCAAGCCGAACTTCGACATCGGAATCGGCAGCCGCGAGGGGCGCTTCATCCAGGGTCTCGGGTACTACTGGGCGACGAACGATTACACCGACTTTCTCCTCACGGCCGATTTCAACGAGCGCCGGAGCGTCCGGTTCCACCTCGTCAACAAGTACGTGGTCCGGTACGTCATGGACGGAGACGCGCGATTCGATTATGTGCAGAATTTCGGGAGCAAGCAGAACAATTTCCGGAAATCGAACGAGTGGATGCTGGAGTCGCAGCACGCGCAGACCTTCTCGCCGTCGGCGAGCTTCAACAGCAGCCTCAAATTCGTGAGCAGCGACGAAGCCCAGACGTCGATCGACCGGTCGCAGGATATCACGCGGTTCGTGGACCGGCGCGTGTACTCGAGCGGCAGTTTCCGGAAGACCTGGGGAGGGACGAGCCTCAGCCTTTCGGCGACCCGCGACCAGAAGCTCAACGTGATCCTGCCGACGGAGGCCCGCGTGTCGTCGACGCTGCCGTCATTTTCGATCAACTTCCCCCAGCGATCTCTCTGGTTCGGCGGCGCGCGCCCGAAAGGGGAGCAGGGCCTCTGGGAGCGCGGGCTCGGGAGCGTCATGTTCACGCCGAAGATATCGGCGACGCGAACGCGCGAGCAGCGCATCGCCCGCAGCTACTCGAGGATTTCCACCGGGTACAACATGGGATTCAACCGGCAGGTGCGTCTCGGTTTCGTCGGACTCAATCCGAGCGTCAACATGGGATGGTCCTACGCCAAGCTGCTCACGTACAAGATCAACCAGGGGTACGAGAGCCTCTACAACGCGGGCAGCCGCCCCCGGGAAATGAACGAGTTCTCGATGAACCTCGGCTCGGACCTGAGCGCGAAAGCGTTCGGGACTTTCTACCCCCGCATCGGTCCCCTCGTCGGCATCCGCCACACCGTGACGCCGAGCGTCCGGTACGGTTTCACGCCGAAGCTGAACGCGCAGCAGCGCCGATCCCTTTCGTTCCAATGGGGGCTCGACAACTCGATCGATCTCAAACTCAAGAAGGGGGCGCAGGAGACCAAATCGAGCGACGTCCTCGCGTGGTACATCGCCGGGAGCTACAATCCCGAGCTTTCCGCAAGCGCGGCGTTCTCGGATATTTCAAGCAGGTCGCAGCTCCGTATCGGGAACTATCTGACGTTCAATCTCAACAACCGGTACTCGCCGTACCGGGGGAAAATTCTCTCGAACGATTTCGGCATGAGCTTCAATCTCAGCCTGAGAGGCCCCTTGAAGTATCCGGCCTCGTGGACGGCGCCCGAGCGGGAACGAATCGCGGCCGCCCTCGACGGGGAGAAGAACCCCGCGACGCCGCCGCCGTCCGAAGGGATCGCGCCGGGAAACGCGGGCGGAACGGCGGGTTGGTCGCTCGCGATCGGCTACGATCTCAGCGAGGCCTGGAGCGAGGGAACGTCCCGAACGACGCGGAGCAACCTCAGATACAACGGCAGCGCGCAGATCTCGCGCGGATGGAGTCTCGCCGTCAACGGGTATTACAATATCGAGGCGCGCGACTTTACGCAGCAATCGTACCGGCTCGAGCGCGACCTCCACTGCTGGCAGGCGAGCTTCATCCACGAGCGGACCGCCAACGACTGGAGATACTACTTCGAGATCCGCATCAAGGCTCATCCCGAGATCAAGTACGAACGCGGGACGCGGGCGGTGGGGTCCTTCTTCGGCAACTAGGGATCTCCGCGAGCCGGATGACGAAAATCGCCGCGCGGCATCTTCGACGATACCCGGAAAATCTTGTATCCGCGCGGAAAAATCGCTACAAAAGTATTGACAGGATCCGGAACGGGCGATAACGTAGCCCTAAACTCACTATACGCGAAGGAGGTGAAACATGAACAAAACCGAATTGATCGATAAGGTAGCGAAGAAAACCGGCCTTACCCTGAAGGATTCCCGGGGCGTCATCGAAGCGATATTCAGCACCTCTCTCAAGGATGGCATCCTCTGTGGAGAGCTCGCGGCCGGAAGGAAGGTCCAGATCACCGGCTTCGGCACCTTCATGACGCGCAAGAGAAAAAAACGCATGGGACGCAATCCGCAGACCGGCGAAGCGATTTCGATTCCGGCGACGAAATTCCCGGCGTTCTCGGCCGGCAAGGCGCTCAAGACCCGTATCGCGAAGTAGGATGGGTTTTGATTCTGGGCAAGGAAAGCTCGCTTTCTTTGCCCAGACTTTTTCTTCCGGACGATCCCCCCGCCGCGAATCCCCGCGGTATTCCCGTTTCCCTCGCAGCCCGTTCGTGCTATAGTCCCTTCATGAAGAATGTTTTGTGGATGGTTCTGGCGGGGTTCCTTGCGCTCGGGGCATCCGGATGCCGCGAGGAAGCGCGGCTGACGATTCTCTTCACCGGGGACGAGCGGGGCTGGATCGTTCCCGCCGGCTGAGGGGAGAGCGCTTCGGGCGGCGTGGCCCGGCGGGCCACAGCGATCAGGGAGCAGCGAGCGATCGATCCGCGGCTTCTTCTCCTCTCGGCGGGGGATTTTTCCGGGGCCCAGGGCATCATCGAAATGTACCGGAGCCGGTTTCTCGTCCGGACGATGATCGAGGCGGGCTTCGACGCGGTCGCGGTCGGCGAGAGGGAGCTGACCTACGGGATCCGCACGCTCAAATCGTACGCCGAGGACGGGCTTCCGATCATCTGCGCGAATCTCTATCAGGACGGAACGCGCGTGTTTCCTCCTTTTGTGATCAAACGGATCCGCGGCGCGAAGGTGGGCGTCATCGCGCTCCTCGGGGAGCGGCCCCGCGACCTCGATGGCGTTGAGGTTCGCGATCCGGCGATCGAGGGACGTGACGCGCTCGAAAAAGCGCTGCGGGAATGCGACTGCGTCATACTGCTTGCCCATATGGGACGGGAGAGGCTCCTCGAGATTCTTCCGTCGCTCGAGGGAGTCGACGTCGTGATCCGCGGCCACGGCCGAGAGGAGGAAAAGGATCGCGAGAGCTGCGTCGATACGCTCGCGTCTTCGTCGGAGCTTGCCGAAGTTCCCGTGTTCTTCGCGGGAAAGTACGGGAAGAATCTGGGTGTCGTCGCTCTCGCCGGCATCCGGGGGAAGCGGCCGCTCGTCGTCGAAAGCGCGTTCGTCAATCTCGGCGGGAGCGTCGCCGGCGATTCCGCGATGGCGAAGGAGCTCGCCGCCTATCATTCGGAGGAGCGTTTGAAGCGGAGGGAGCTTCAGCTCAGCCGAACGCTCGCGCGGGACGCTTCGACGGGCAAGATCCTCGACCGGTATCTCGGAATCGAAATCTGCCGTAGGTGCCACGGGGAGCTCATGCCGCGCTTCGTCTCGGGCAGGCATTTCCGCGCGGTCGAAACGCTTCGCCAGCGCGGCGAGGCCGCCAACCCGGAGTGTCTCGCGTGCCATACGACGGGGTACCGGAGGCCCGGCGGGTACGATCCGGCGACGGAGAAGGAAGGCGCTCCCTATATGCTCGGCGTCCAGTGCGAGGGGTGCCACGGTCCGGGAACGACGCACGCCCGGGACGGTTCGTACGCGAAGGCGGCGCGCGAGTCGTGCAGGACGTGCCATACGTCGAAGTGGAGTCCCGATTTCGATTTTCAAACCTACTGGAGCCGCGTGAGCCATCGCGAACGCGCGGACAGCATATGAACGCAAAGCCGAGAAATCCCCGGACGATAGTCCTGCTCTGCGCCTTTGCGATCGCCGGCGCGCTCGCTCCCGCGGGCGCGGGCGGGGTAGATTTCCTCGTTCCCGGAATGTCTCTCGAATCCGTCTCGCTCGTTCCGGGAGCGCGCGTTTCCTATCTGGTCGTCTCGAAATCCTTCGGCGCGGCCGATTCCTCTTTCATCGAGCTCCGCGTTCTCGAGCACAGGGGAGGAACGTTTCGCCTCGAGATCGTATCTTCCCCGTATCCGCGGTCGAGAGAGGAGAGCGTCATCGTCCGGCTTCGGCTCGCCGAGCGCGTGACCTCAGCGGCCTCTCCTGAATCGTTCAGATCCTGTCTGCTGGAAGTCGTCATAAAGGAAGGAACCGGTGCGTTCCGCGAGCCGACCGCTCGCGAGCTCGATCGTATGGACATCGAATCGATATTTCTCCCGCCGAGCGACGGGTTGTCGCGGACGCCGCTCGCATCCGAGAAAATCGCGGTGCCGGCCGGAGTGTTTTCCTGCGACGGCGCGGAATACTCGAGAGACGAGACCAGGACCGTGAGCCTCGGGGGAGTGCAGGCGCAGCGCATCGAGGAAGAGAAGAGCCGGATCTGGATCTCGCGCGACGTTCCGCTCTGGGGTCTCGTCAAGAGCACGGTCGAGAAGAGGAGCCGGACGATCGCCGCCGGCGTCCCCGCTTCGGCGGCGCGCGCGCGCGATACGGCGACCGAATCGGTTCTTCTCTCATATACGAAACCGCGCGGCCGTTCGTAGTCGAGGAAATCCCCGTTCCGTTTCTCGAAGATCCCGGTTTTCGATTGCGAAGGGCGTCGCGGAGGACTATTTTTAGGGGTATTGTCGAGCAAGGGGGGAACAATGGTTCGATGTCGAAATATCTGCGCGCTCTTCTTCGTCGTTTCGCTCGTATCGGGCGCCTGCTTCGCGGAATCATACCGATCATACGATGAATTGAACGCCGTCGCGATCGTGATCTCGGATCATGAGCTCGCGACGTTCGCCGGCGCGCGCGCGATCGTCGAATCGGCCGGCGCATACGGCGTGCAGATGTTTCCTCCCGACGCCATTTTCGGATATTTTCCTGTCCGGCCCGCGCCTTCGCGGTTCGCGGGGCTCGACGTCGAGCGTTGCTTCGCCCGGGGCGATCTCATGGGAAAGGGACTCGACGGAATCGTTCAGCGCGTCGTCGGCGATCTCTTCGATCAGAAAGAGATCCTCCAGGCCGCGCCGTTCGAAGAGACGGCTCCTTTCGAGGACCGGCTTCTCCGGGTTCCCGAGGAGATCGTCCGCGCGACGACGCCCGTTGGTGAAGGTCCCCGCCGCGGTTCGCCGATGGAGCTCGCGGATCGCAGCATCCGGGAGAACTCCGAGTTTCTCATCGGGAGCGTTCTCGTCAACGTAGTATTCCCCGAGAGCGCGGGATCGTCGGAAGACTGGACTGATGACGAGATCGGCGGCGCCCTGGCCGGCATCGCTCTCGGCATATCGCAGTACATGCAGAAGACTCTCTGGTTCAACGATCTCAGCTTCATTTACAATTACAACGATTTCAAGCGGGTTCCCGTTACGATGGAGCCGATCGAAAGCGACATGAGCACCGACGATATATGGATAGGAGAGGCGATCCAGAATCTCGGCTATCCGGGCGGCGCGTACTTCGGAACGCACGCGTTCAACAACGCTACGCGCAACAGCATGAAAACCGACTGGGTGTTCACCGCGTTCGTCGCCGATATGGGCAACCATTACAGCGAACCGGTGAGCGGCTGCTGGGGCGGCGCCGGCTACGTCGCGTACGCGTACCTCGGCGGGCCCTATCTTCTCGTGCCGTATCCGGCCTGCCGCTACGGCTACGGGCTCGGTTTCGGCCGCGTTTTCATCCACGAGATGAGCCACATTTTCTGGGTGCTGGACGAGTATGCGTCCGCGGAGACGCCTTGCACCTCCAAGTCGGGGTATCTTGCGGTTTCGAACAGAAACACGCTCTACCTGTCGTGCCAGGCGACGGTTCCCTGCATCATGCAAACCTCCTCCCCTCCCTTCACGGAGCCGCAGCCGATATGCGATTACACGGAGGGCCAGGCCGGCATTTCGGGAGTGGAGATCAACGCCACTACCTATCTGAGGATATTTGCGGTTCCGCCCACGGTGGAGTTGCTTGGCATGCCGGGGGTGCTCGACACGCTCCTGCCCGGCGAGGAGTACTTCCTTTCGATGGAGATCAGGAACGCCGCCGTTCCGAATCTCAACCCGCAGCAGGCGGAGCCCCCGGACCGCGTCGACTACGCCCCGTACATCAAGGGCGGATGGATCTCGATCAACAAGCAGGATTGGCGATTGGAGAGCCCGGCCGACGGCAAGTGGGGGC
>JAFNGP010000062.1:8865-18312 GCA_017885175.1 bacterium | reverse complement strand
GAGGTCGAGGAGCACGAGGTCGGGGAGCTTCGACCGCGCGGCCTTGATCGCGTCCTCCCCCGAGGTCACCCGGGTCACCCGGTATCCCGCCTTCGTGAGATTGTAGCTCACGAGCTCGAGAATATCTTCTTCGTCATCGACGACGAGTATGTGTTCGGCGGCCATATCTCCCCTCGTTTCTTCTGAAAGGCTATCTCGTTTCCCCATAAGGATAGTATCGAAATATGAGGCGCGTGTCAGGGAATTGTGAATTTTCCGTTCGCGCCGTACGCTCCGGCGGCCGTGCCGCTTCCGAAGCGTCCCCTCAGAATCTCGCCTGAACGTCCACCTGCAGCCGCTCGTATTGGGTTTCGAATCTCTTGTCCGCGACGTTCCTCACGTCACGGAACCACGTCACGCTCAGGTCGACTCCCTTCGCGGCCCCGCAGAGCAAACCGAGCTCCCATCCCTTGCCGTTCGTTCCGCCGCCGATGAAGTCCGAGTCGGTGAATGCTCCGATCACGGCGTCGGCCTCGAGGCGCCGGTAATTCGCGTAGAGCTTCATCGAGCCGCAGTCCCGGCCGCGGCTCGCCGCGCCGCCCGCGAGCCAGCCGACGTTCTGATCGTCCGCCCTGCCGTTGTTCACGTAGGTTCCGTAGAGCGCGACGTCGGCCCAATCCCGCAGCCCGAAATCGACGACGCCGAGCGCCTCGACGATGTTGAAATCCCGCGCGTACCCGCGATAGTAATAGGAATACCCTCCGACCTCCGTCGTCCCGCGCCAGAACCTCGTCGTATTTCCGTAGAACTCGGTCGTCCGGTAAAAGCCGAATCTTCCTATGGCCCCCTCGTAATTGAAATAGCCGGCGCCGACGGTGAGGCCGACCCCCCTCGGAAGCTTCGCGTCGAGCCCCGCCTGGCCTCCGAGCATCCAGGCTTCGCCGAGATCGTCCGGATCGGTGTCCCTGATATCGAACAGGGCGCCGTTCAGAAAGATTTCGGCGCGAGCGCATACCCCGCGCCGGTATCTGAGCGCGAGGCCTTCCGGCGTGAGGTCGTTGTCCCACATGAGCTCGGTCTTTTCCGCGACCTCGAACGGTAGGTTCATTTTTCCGGCGAACAGGCTCAATCCCGCGAGCGCCTTCGGGTGAAAATCGACGTAGGCGAGATCAAGCATGATCCCTTTTCGCGAATAGCCGCCGGTGAGCGTCGTGTTGGTCGAGACGGGATCGTCCGATCCCGTGGAAAGCCCCAGGCCGACGCTCCAGCTCTCGCTCGCCTCTCCGGTGACGCGAAGACGCGCGCGGATGCGGTCGCGGGAATCGTCCTCCCGGTGCTCCAGCTTGATCGTTTCGGCGCGGTAGCGGAAGTCCCCCCCCACCTTGATCTTCTCGTACCATTCGGCCGCGCCGGCCGCGGACGAGAGGATCATGCCGCAAATAATCGAGAGCGCAACGTGCTTCCTCACGAAAGGGACCTCCCATCATTTCGAGAGCATATCTTCCAGCATCTCCACCGAGTCCTTCACGAGCTTCGAGCACACGGTGTCGAACAGGCCCTGCTGCTTCGCGCGCTCGTGCCCCTCGTGCGTCCCGATGTCGCAGCCGAGGAGGTCGCGGCACGTGATCGAGCCGTTCCGCTCCATGAAGCGCTTCACGAACTCGAGGGCGATGACGTACGTCTTCTCCTTCGTCTCCTTGTCCGCGGGAAGGCTGTTGCCGCGCGCGAGCCCGAGCGCCATGAACGCTCCCGTCACGACGCCGCACGTCCCTCCCATGCGCGCCATCCCGCCGCCGAAAGCGGTCGCGATCCTCGCGGCCGTCCCCTCGTCCAGCCCGAGTCCGGGCGCGACGGTCGAGAACACCGCCTGCGCGCAGTTGAAGCCGTCCGCGAAAACCGACGCCGCATGATCTGTCTTTTTCATTCCCTGCACCTCCCGCCGAATAAGATGGTCGGGGCGACTGGATTCGAACCAGCGACCTCCTGCGCCCAAGGCAGGCGCGCTAACCGGACTGCGCTACGCCCCGACACATTCACGGTCAATAATGCCGGCCGCGGGGAGCACGCCGAATATACGGGCAAATACGCGCCGCTTCAAGCCCGCTTCCCGGCGGTCACCTCGCGATATATTCTTTCGATCTCTCCGTAGTGCTTCTCTCGTCCGTAGCTCCGCTCGGCCTTCTCGCGTCCGCGCCGTCCCATCTCTTCGCGAACGCGGCGGTCGCCGAGCATCCGCCGCAACGCGGCGGCGAGGGCGCCGGCGTCCCCCGCGGGAACGAGGAGCCCGTTCACTCCGTCATCCACCATCTCGGGAATGCCGCCGATCCGCGAGGCGACGACCGCCTTCGACGAGGCGAACGCTTCCATCACGGTGTACGGAAGATTCTCGTACCAGCGGGAGGGGAGGACGACGAACTGCGATTCGGCGACGATCCTTCTCAGCTCCTCGCCGCTCCGGTATCCAGCGAACTCCACGCGGTTCGCGCCGATCTCCCGCGCAAGCGCCTTGAGACTCTCCGCCTCGGGCCCGTCCCCGACGAGGAGGAGGCGCCCCGCGTCGAGCGACGCCGCCGCCCGGACGAGAACGTCGAGCCCCTTCTCGCGCGAGAGCCTTCCGACGTAGCAGAAGTAGTCTTTCTCGGGAAGCCCGGCGAAACCCGCGAGGTCCGCGAAATTCGGAACGCAGTCGATCCGCGCCGGATCGAGCCCCCCCTCGATAAGCTTCGACTTCAGAAAGGCGCTCGGCGCGATGAAGCGGTCGATTCGCGAGGGCAGGCGCTCGAGCCGGTCGTAGAGCGTCGTCAGCATCGCCACGCCGCTCGCCGCAAGGCTTCCCTTCTTGCATCGCTGGAGGACCGCCTGGTAGAAGCGGTTCGGGATGCAGCGCTCGCAGATCTCTCCCCTGCTCAGCAGCGACGTATTGGGGCAGATGAGCCGGTAATCGTGAAGCGTCCATACGACCGGCACGCCGCGTTTGCGGAGCGGCGCAACGATCGAGGCCGTGAGATGCGCGTGAATGTTATGGAAATGCGCCACGTCGGGTTTCACCTCGTCGACGAGCGCGGCGATCCTCCGCCGCGCTTCGCCGTTGTAGACGCTCCTCGTCGCGACTTTCCACGCGGCGCCCGGCGAGGCCGTGCGCATGAGCTCGGGAAAATCGATCTCGCTCACGAAGAAACGCGCATACGGGGACGGAAGATTCCGGGGGCTCGCCATCGCGAACGGAACGACCTCGTGCCCCTTTTCCTCGAGCAGCTTCGAGAGAGAGAGCATATAG
The DNA here is from genome assembly GCA_017885175.1 of bacterium. Lineage (GTDB taxonomy): Bacteria > Krumholzibacteriota > Krumholzibacteriia > Krumholzibacteriales > Krumholzibacteriaceae > SSS58A. The sequence continues at coordinate 15,056 of JAFNGP010000062.1, read as the reverse complement.
GTCGAGTCTCCGCCGCGCTGGTAGTAAAAGGTTTGAACCATGAGGATGCGCACCGCTCGAACCGCCTCCGATCGCGTCCGCCCAAAAGACCGCGCCCGACCGTCTTACGGTAACCGAAACAGGGACTTAAACACAAGAAAATGCGAAATTGACATCGGNNTCATGACCAAGTTCGGTATCCGCGCGTTGATCGCCTTGACCATATTCGCCGCGGGCCTTTCGGGATGCTCGCAAGAAGGAACTCTGGTCATCAAGAATAGCGCCTCGACGGAATTCTCCGGAAACGTGGACGGCACGCAGGTGACGATCGACCCGACGGGTTCGTACGAGACGACCGTTTACATCGGGAAGAGCCTCGCGATCATCGGGCCCGATCATTTCCCGGTCATCATCTCGGGATTCGCGACGACCAAGCGCTTCTTCAGCGAAGAAGTCGACGTCAAGGGCGGAGAAACGACGACCTACCTGATAACCAACGACGCAGGCGCCTTGATCTTCACGAATATGTACGCCCTGGGCTCGGTGAACGAGATCGCGGCCAGGCCGTGCGGCGGCGGCGAGTTCGGCCCGAATCTCCTCGAAGAGAAGAGAACGATCCCTCCGGGCTCCACACGAACGATCCAGCTCGACGCGGGTTGCTGGGACATCCAGATCAATTACGGACCGGACCTGACTCTCGAAGTCGTGGCCGGCGTTGAAATCGCAACCGGCCAGCTAATCGAGATCGAATGGGTTCCCGGCTACGTTTATCCGCCGCCGGCTCCGCCGGCGCCCGCGCGATAACGGATCGCGATTGACGGGGAGCGCCCCGTTGATTATAGAAGGTAAGTTCAGAGCAAGAGACCGTTGAGACAATTTCGGCGGAGGATGGAATTGAAAACGTTTAAGACTCTTTCGATCGCGGGTGCGCTCCTTCTGTGCTGCGCCGTCTATTCGGGTACGGCTTCGGGACAGCCGATGCGGAAACAGTATGTCGCAAACTTCGGGGCGGCCTTCAGCCAGGCCACGGTGACCAAGGCCCAGAGGGGCATGCTCGGTCTCGACCTCTCGACCGGAAAGATGTTCACCAACAACCTTTCCGTGGGTTTCGCCATCGGCTATGACGTCGTCTCGTTCCAGAAGAACGAGGGAATTTACGCGCGGCTCGCGGTAGTGCCAATTCTCGCCAAGGCGAAATACTACTTCACGATCGCCCCCGCGATACAGCTGCACGCGGCCGTGGCGGGCGGCGGCTATCAAGCGATTCCCCACCTCGGCACGGATCCGATCGGCGGGATATCCAAGGCCGGCATGCATCCCGGCGGCTCGGTCGGCGTCGGCCTTGACTACTGGTTCCTGGGGCGCCAGGGCCTCGGGGCGGAGTTCGAATATAATTTCTTCGACTCGGGCGCAGAGAGTATCTTCTCCTATTTCTCCGTACGCCTGAATTACAGCCTTATCAAGATGTGACGAATCGGTTCGATGCGCACGCAAAAACCCCCCGCCTCTTCGGCGGGGGGTTTTTTATTTCCCGCGAACGCGGCACCGGCACGCGGCGATCACGCCCTCCTGAGCCACTTGAAGACTTCGCGCAGATCGGGGCGCTTCCCGTACATCAGAATCCCGACGCGGAAGATCTTCGCGGAGACGACCCCGGCGACGTAGATGCTCCCGAGCAGAATCGCGACGCTGAGCGCGATCTGCCAGGCGGGCGGCATTTGGATATTGATCCTCATGAACATGAGAATCGGCGCGAAGAACGGAATCATCGAGAGGACCGTCGCGAATGTGCCGTCCGGATTCTGCATGACGGCGAGCGGTATCATGAACGTGACCGCGAGGCACATGACAAGGGGCGTCTGGATCTGCTGCGCCTCCTGATCCGTGTTGCAGATGGCGCCGATGCCCGCGAACAGCGTCGAGTAGAAGAGAAAGCCGAGCACGAAGAAGAGCACGAAGAACGCGATCGTGCCCGCGTCGAAGTTCACGTACTGGGAGAACTGCCCCGAGGTCAAGGCGTAGGAGGATAACCCGACGGTGAAAATCCCCCATATCGCGTACTGGGTGAGCCCCACCGCCCCGACCCCCGCGATTTTCCCCGCCATGAGGTCGAACGGCTTGAGCGACGAGAGAAGCACTTCGATGACCCGGTTGTTCTTCTCCTCGATGATGCTCCGCTGAACCGCCATCCCCCAGAGAAGGATCGTCATGTAGAGGATCATGATGAAGACGAAGCTCGTCAGGAACGTCTGCTCGAATCCACCCTCCTTCTCGCCTCCCTTGAGCACCTGCACCGTCTCGACGTTCACGCGCTTGAGCATCTCGGTGACCTTGGCGTATTCGAGGCCCTGCGCCGCGAGGCGCTTGGCGACCACCGTCTCGTTGAGCGCGTTGTCTATGCGCTCGAGGGTCCGGATGTTGCTCACCTTCTTGCCGAAATAGGTCGCCGTTCCCTTTTCGACGATGTCCGGCGGAAAGACGATGTAGCCCTCGATCGCTCCGGCGGCGACCTCGGCGCTCAATCCCTTCTTGACGCCGTCGAGCTGATCCTCCGTCGCGGGCACGCTCCGCAGGACGAACATCTTCGAACCGTCGGAAAGAGTGTCGTCGAGCGACGTCTCGAAACCGGCGTAGAGCGATCGGGTGAGGTCGACGACCGCCATGACCATGCGGTTTTCCGGCGCGTTCTTCATGAGAAGCCCGGGCACGAGAATCCATCCGGCCATGAGGAGCGGCCCGAGGATCGTTCCGATGAGGAAGCTCTTCTTGCGAACCCGGTCGAGGTATTCCCGCTTAGCGACCTTGAATAGCTTCATCGTGCACCTCGCCCCCTTCCGACTTCACCTTCGCGATGAAGATATCGTGGAGCGACATCTCCCCGATCTCGAATTTCTCCACCTTCCCGCCCTCGAGAGCGTGGCGGAGAAACAGGTTCGTGTCGGCGCCCGCCGCGAGGGTCACGGTGAGCTCCTGGCCGAAGGTGCCGACGCGCTCGACCCCTCGATGCCGCTCGAGGTGAGCGGGGTCCCCCGAGAACCGGAGCGTGACGACGTTCCGGCCGAACTGCATCTTGATGTCGGCGAGCGACCCTTCGAGTATCTTTTTGCCCTTGTTGATGAGACAGATTCGCTTGCAGAGCTTCTCCACCTGCTCCATAACGTGCGTCGAGAGAACGACGGCGCGCCCGTCCTGCTGCAGCTCCTCGATGATCTCCTTGAAGATCTCCGTATTGATCGGATCGAGCCCGGTGAACGGCTCGTCGAGGAGGACGAGCTTCGGTTCGTGGAGCACGGTCGCGATGAATTGGACCTTCTGCTGCATCCCCTTCGAGAGCGATTCGACCGTCTTGTCGGCCCAGCCGCCGAGATCGAGGCGCTCGAGCCACTTCTTCCCCCGCGCGCGCGCCACTCCCGCCGGAACGCTCTTGATCTCGCCGAGAAAGACGAGATGATCGAGGACCTTCATCTTCCGGTAGAGCCCGCGCTCCTCGGGCAGGTAGCCGATCGAATCCTTGACGCGCTCGCTGAACGGCTCGCCGAAGATGCGCACCTCCCCCTCGTCGGGCTCGATNNCCGTCGTATCGTTTCGTGATGCCGACCAGATCAAGCAATGCGAGTCCTCCTCGGATTCAGCGTTTCGCGGCGATGCCGCAGTCGCGCATGAGCATGTGTTTCAGCTCGATGAACGCGCGGTAGCGATGACTCGTCGCGTTCTTCTCGCCGGGATCCATCTCGGCGAGCGTCATGCCCCGTTCGGGAACGAGGAACACCGGATCGTAGCCGAAACCGTTCTCGCCCCGCGGCGACCGGACGATCCGGCCGTAGAGAAAACCTTCCGCGGCGAGACCCTTGCGCGCGGCGCCGGGCGCCGGATAGAGGACGGCGGCGCAATGAAACCGCGCGCCCCTTTCTTCGTCCCTCACCCCGGCGAGCTCGTCGAGAAGCTTCGCGCAGCGGCCGTCGTCGGTGAGCCCCGGGCCGCCGTAGCGCGCGGAGCGCACGCCGGGGGCGCCGCCGAGCGCGTCGACCTCGAGCCCCGAATCGTCCGCGAGGGCGGGGCACCCGGTAGCCCGGTGCACCGCCTTCGCCTTCGCGACGGCGTTCTCGAGAAACGTGTCCCCGTCCTCGGCCGGCTCGGCGAAGGGCGGAAAATCGAGCGAATCGAGAAGCTCGACGTCGAGACCGGCGAGAATCGCGCGTATCTCGCGGATCTTGCCCCGGTTCCGCGTCGCGAGCACGATCCTGAGGCTCACTTCCCGCTCCCGTTCACGAGAACCGTCTCGAGATCGATCCGCTCGACGCGCTCCATTTCCCTCCTGAGGAACCGCTCCCCCACTTCCTTGAAAAGGTACGGAATGTCGGTCACGTACACCGTGATGCTTCCGGGACGATCGAGATCGCTCCGGAGATCGTTCTCCGCGAGAACGCGTTCGACCTCGGCGGCGGTCTCGTGCGCCGAATCGACGAGCGTCACCTTCTCCCCGACCACCTTCGATATGACGTTCTTGATGAGGGGATAGTGCGTGCAGCCGAGAACGAGGGTGTCGGCGTCGAATCCCGCCAGGGAATCGAGGTANNGGGCAGGCGCGCGACCATATCTTGATCGCGGGATCGAGCGCGTAGAGGGCGTCCTCGTACCCGCCGGAGCGGATCGTCGCCGTCGTGCCGATGACGCCGACGCGCTTCGTCCGCGTCGATCGCGCCGCGGAGCGGGCGCCGGGGAGGAGCACGCCGACGAGCGGCAGGCGCTCCTCCTCGAGGAGCTTCGGGAGCGCGACGGAGGAGGCGGTGTTGCACGCGACGACGATCATCTTGACGTTCTTGCGCTTGAGGAACGCGAGGTTCTCGCGCAGGAAACGGAGCACCGTCTCGGGGCTCTTCGTTCCGTAGGGAAGGCGCGCCGTGTCTCCGAGGTACACGATCTCCTCGTTGGGAAGACGCATCGTGAGCTCGTGCACGACCGTGAGTCCGCCGATACCCGAATCGAAAACGCCGATCGCCTTGCGTGCATCGCCGTGCATAGGCACCTTTCCCTAACCGCGAACGTATCGCCTCGCGGCGCGGCCGGAAGCCGGCCTCACCGCCATTTCTTCACATCGATCGGCTTGTCGACCGCGTAATGCCCGGCGATCGACTCCACCGCGCTCCCCTCGATCAGAAATTGAATCCGGGCCGTTTGCGGAAAGTTGGCCGACACCGTCTTGAGGATGTTCGTGATCGTATAGTACTCCCCCGTGCTTCCGCCCGGGTGGTTCGACGTAAACGCCCCGTTGAAATCGAGCAGTAGCGTCTGGGTGTCCTCGACCCAGAAGACCTGGATCAGCTCCGTGCCCGGAGGAATCGCGCTGATCTTCTTCGTATCGCGCGACCCCTTGATGAGCTCCCCCAGCACCAGCTTGACCTGCTCCTCGAAGCTCCCGGCGGCGGGCACCTCGCGCGTTTCGGAGACGAACCCGTCGGCTCCCTCGTTGCCGAAGAAGATCGTCACGGCGCGCATCTCCTCGCTCACCTTTTCGACCTCGGCCGGCCCCTTCATCGTCAGACGGGGGACGAGGTATATGGCGGCGACGATCACGGCGAGGATCGCGAGCGCGACCAGTATCTTCCTGCCGATATTCGTACCGATTCCCCCTTTGCGCAGGCCCGATCGCGGGCCGGCGCCCCGGTCACTCGATAGCCGGCTTCGCCCGGGTCTCGCCGTAGCGGCTCTGGAACTTGCGCACCGCCTCGATGGCCCCCTCGACGATCTTTTCCCGGAACTCGGCGCCGAGAAGAAGCTTCTCTTCCTTCGGATTCGACAGAAACGCCGTCTCGACGAGCACGCCCGGCATCGCGAGCCCCCTGAGGACGCGGAGACCCGTTTGCTTGACGCCGCGATTCCTGATGCCGAGCGTCTTGCTCATCTCGCGCTGGATCATCTCGGCGAGATCGCTGCTCTCGTTGAGGTATTCGTTCTGGACGACGTCCCAGAGAATGAAATCGATGTCGTTTCCCGGGTCGCCGCCGGCGGCAGGATTTTCGTACGCGGCGGAGGCGTTTTCGTCGCGGGCGAGCCGCGCCTCGTCCTCCGTNNCGGGCGGGCGCGAGAAAAATGACCTCGAACCCTTCCGCGTCGCTCGTGAACCAGCCGTTGCAGTGAATGCTGATGAAGAGCTGGGCGCCCGCGGCGTTCGCCGCCTCGACGCGCCGGTCGAACGGAACGAGAACGTCCTC
>JAFNGP010000062.1:0-8753 GCA_017885175.1 bacterium | reverse complement strand
TCGTCGAGCATCTCGACCATCTTCTTGCCCGCGAAATCGACCTCGGGTATCTCGGGCAGCTTGCCGCGCTCGAGAAAAAGGACGAGCTTTCTCGGAGCGCCGACTTCGCCGGCGGCTCCTTCCGGCGGGGAGGCGGTTTCGAATTCGACGCGATACCGNNCCGTAGATCTTGAGGCGGAGGATTCCGGGAGTTTCGCTGTCGATATGATAGAGGAGCTCTTCCGTGAGCGTGAGTATGGCGCGCGTGCCGTCCTTGTCGTCCAGGATCTCGATGGCGGCCACGTTGTATTCGGGCGAGCCGATCGAGAGAAGGAGCCGGCCCGGATCGAGCGAGATCTTCTCGGCCATGCGCGAGGCGAGGACGCCGGTGATGAATTCGAGAGGAATCATGATCGCGTCCCGCTCGTAGCGGACGTTCAACCTGAGGAGAACGGGCGTCTCGTCCACGACGACCACGCGCGTGTCTATCGTGAACATATAGCGGTGGTTGCCGACGCGCAGGACGAGCTTGCGGTTGCCCGCGTTCCAGAACTTGGTCGCCTTGAAGATGCGGGCGAGATCGTACGCGGAGATGAAGAGCTCGTCCGAGTCCTTCTCGAGGCTCGCGAGCGGCACGTCCTCCGTATCGCGGCCGTCGGCGTAAACGACGCCGAGGCTCTTCGCGGCGGCTGCGGCGCCGGCCGTCCGCGGAGCGCAGAGAAGCGCCGCAAGCGAGGCGAGCGCGAGAAGCGGGAATATCGCCGGCCGGATGGTCATCTCTTGCGTTCACGCTCCTTGATCTCGCGTCTCAGGTCGCGCTCGGCCTCGCGCTCCGCGATCACGCGGCGCTTGTCGATCTCCCGCTTGCCCTTGGCCAGCCCGAGCTCGACCTTCACCTTGCCCGCGTCGTTGAAATAGAGCTTGAGCGGCACGAGCGTAAAACCCTTCTCCTGAACGCGCACGGTGAGCCGGTGAATCTCCTTGTCGTGCGCCAGGAGCTTCCGCTTCCTCGTCGGATCGTGGTTATTGCGGTTGCCCTTCGAATACGGGCTGATATGCATATTGAGGAGCCAGAGCTCTCCCCGGTCGACGCTCGCGTAGGAATCCTTGAGGTTCGCCTGGCCGTCACGGAGCGACTTGACCTCCGTGCCGACGAGCACGATCCCCGTTTCCATCGTCTCGACGATGTTGTAGTCGTGGCGCGCCTTCCGATTCGTGCAAATGGCTTTCATGACACGGGGAAACTATCAGAGAACCGGGGCAGCCGCAAGCCAAAAAGGCCTCGGAAGATGCGCTCGCTTTCGCTTGCCTATTGCACCGGACCGCTTCATATACTATGAATCACCTATGTCACGACAGGGAGCGGCCGGTGAATAGGGAAGCGAAGACGAGCGGCAAGAAGCCGTGGCGGCTCAGGCCCACCTACATCCCCCGCCTGATGCCGGTGGGGATGATCGTAATACTGCTCGCGATTCTCATCCCCGTNNCTTCCCCGCTTCGGATTCGCTGATGAACGACGCCATCCGCAGCTTCGGAAGGAAGGATTTCGAAACGGCGGCGCGCATCCTCTCGAAGGTGCATTTCTACTGGGAGGTGCAGATCCGCGAGGGGCAGGTGAAATCCTATCCCGAGGATCTCCGTTTCTATCTCGGCCTCGCCGAGTTCTACCGCGGCCGCCCGGACCGGGCCGCTCCCTATCTGGAGGCGGAATCGCGGGACAATCCTTACGAGGAAAGATACGCCTGGTACCTCGCCCACGTCTATTCCGCGCAGGGAGACACCGCGCGGGCCCGCGAGACGCTCGAGAGGGTCGTCAGGATGAACGGGACGCTGGCTCCGAAGGCGGCGGACGTCCTCGGGAAGCGGCCGCGATAGGGTCCGGACCGGCGGGAACGGATCAGAATCCCGGCATGAAGACGATGCTCTTCGAGTCCCCCCCCGTCGAAAGCTCGATTGTCTTCGACGCGCCGACAAGCTCGTTCCGCTCCCCGAAATATCTGATCTGGATCGTATGCTTTCCGGGCGGGCATTCCATTCTATAGAACGCAATCTCGGCCGGAAGCGTCTGCCACGAGCGCGTNNTCGGCGCGATCGACGGCGGCCAGCATCTTGCCGAGAACGTTGAACGCGACGCCCTTTGCGTCGTCCCCCTTCGCGAGCTTCGTCTGGGCCACCGTCTTGAGGTAGGTCCTGAAGGCCGCCTTGAGAAGCGTCGCGCCGAGGTCCTTTTCGTACACGGCGTATGCGGTCGCTTCGAGATCGTCGAGCACAGACATCTCGCCGGCCTCGACCCCGTCGATCACGAGCCGGCCGCGCCTGACGAGCCGCTCCTGTTTGACGCATCGCGGAAAGGCGAACGTGAAGAGCACGCCGGGCCTGTCGAGCGAGAGATCGCCGAAGCCGGGAAGAAAGAATATCTGGGGAGCGGAGGCGCCGGGAAGATTGAAGAACCCGACGAGGTTCCCGCCGTCCTTCTGCAAATAGCCTCGAATCTCCGTCGATACGAGGACCGGCGCGCGGCCGATCTCGGCGAAGACGACGAGCTCCCTGAGGGTCGGGTCGAGAACCTCGGGGACCGCGCCGGGCATGACCTTCGCGATCGCCTCGTACTCGATCCTCGCGTCGTCCGCGCGCCCTTCGATCTCGTACATCACGGCGGCGAGGTAGCGGGCGAAGGGCACGTCGAGCGCCGCGCGATCCTTCTCCGAGAGCCCGTCGGTATATTGCTCGAGCCTTCCCACGAGGCGGTTGCGCTCCACGAACGCCCCCTCCCGGTCGCCCTCGAGCCAATAGGACAGGAGCAGGTACGAGCTGATCATTATCTTCTCGTGCGATTCGCTCTCGTACTCGCCCATGGAGGGATTGACGAGCATGCTCTTCAAGGCCCCGGCGACCGAGGTCGTCCCTTCGATGTCGAGGAACCGCCGCTCCGCCGCCTGGAGATCGACGACCGCGGAATCGTACCTGCCGGCCGCGAGGTTCACCTTGCCGCGCTCGAGCAGGAGGAGATAGTAATCGCGGCCGGATGCGTCCTTGACGAGCTTGTCGAGATTGGCGAGAGCCTCGACGTAGCGGGCGTTGTAGTAGAGGTCGCGCGAAAGCTCCATCCTCGACGTATAGGTCGCGCAGGCGACCGCGAGGAGCAGCAAAGCCGCGCAGCACGCCTTCCTCATGTGACCTCCCGGGCTCCACGCGCGGTTCCGCGCGAATCGGACCGCGGCCGCGGCGATTACCTGAGCTTGCCCTTCGTCGATACGCGCTTGAACTCGACCTCGTCGGTCCACTTGATGAGGAGCGTNNTTCGCGTTGTCGTAGAGGTCGGACGCCTGAAGGTTGAGCTGCTCGAGCGCCATGTCGAACGCCTGGTCGTCGACGAACTGCGCGAGCCCCTCGTTGATCATGCGGGTGCGGATCTTCTCGAGGACGAGGCGCGTGTTGATATGCTCGTCGGTGTTGTTCTTGAGCTCCTTCGCGAGCAGCAGGACCGGCTTCTGGGCGGCGTTCTCGGCCTTGTACTGCTGGAAGAAACCGTTCGCCTGAAGCGAATTCATCGTGCCGTCCGTGATGCGCGCGAGGTCCGCGCTCGAGAAATCGGCGTTCTCGGCCGTGTCCGTGCTGATGTCGATCTCTTTCGTCGACGAGCCGCACGCGGCGAGGAACAGGAGACAGAGAACCGGAATCAAGAGCTTCTTCATGATGGCTCCTCCTTTTTTCCGAAACCGTACGCCGGGAATCGTAGTACGAAACACCGGCCGCGCGCAAGACCAAAGCCGCCGGTTACCCGATCTTGACATACCCCCCATTTTCAAGTATTCTTGTCCTTTGCGTACGGAAACGCCTCAAGTGCCTGAGTGGTGGAACTGGTAGACGCGCTGCGTTCAGGGCGCAGTGGGGATTCCCCGTGGGGGTTCAAATCCCCCCTCAGGCATTTTCTTCTTCCGGCGAGGGAGGAAGCACATGGATATGGAGCTCACCGTATCGTTCCCCGGGAACAAGAAGGTCGACGCGTCGTTCAAGGGCTTCACGATCAAGACCGACCAGCCCGCGACCAACGGCGGGGAGGGCACGGCGCCGTCGCCGTTTGATCTGTTTCTCGCCTCCATCGGCACGTGCAGCGGAATCTACGTGCTCGATTTCTGCACGAACCGCGGGATATCCCTCGAAAATGTGCGCGTCGTGCAGACGATGAAGCGCGATCCGGAGACGCACCTGGTCACCGAAGTCGCGCTGCGTATCGAGCTCCCGAAGGATTTCCCCGACAAGTACAGGGATTCCCTCATCCGCGCGGTCGATCTCTGCACGGTGAAAAGACACATCAAGAATCCGCCGGCATTCACGATCGAAGCGGTGAAGGCGCTCTGAAAGACGGCTTCGCGTTCGCGCGGTGAGACGCCATGCATGTGAAGAAAGCGATATTCCGGCTCCTGGCCGCCGCGTTGATGGTCTCCTCCGCCCTCGTCATCCTCGAGATCGCCGTCCGGATCGTCAGCCCCCAGCGCAACATGGGCATATGCGTCAACGAATGGGACCGGAACACGGGCACGCGGCTCATACCCGGAGTGAAGGGCACGCTCTCGTGCTCCGAATACTCCATCGACATCGCCGTCAATTCGAAAGGTCTGCGCGACCGGGAGTTTTCCTACGAAAAGCCGCCGGGAACGCGGCGCATCCTCTGCCTCGGCGATTCGTTCACGTTCGGGTACGGCGTCCGGGCCGACGAGACATTCGCCAAGCTTCTCGAACGGTCCCTCAACGAGGGCGATTCGAGCGGCTCTCGATGGGAAGCGCTCAACGCGGGGATCGGGAGCACGGGGACCGCGCAGCAGCTCGCGCTCTATGAAACCGAGTGCTATAAATACTCCCCGGACGTCGTCGTGGTAAACTTCTGCCCCGCGAACGACTTTTTCGACAATATCGCCTCCGGACTGTACACGATCGAAAACGACACGCTCGTCAAGCATGAAGCCGTTCGAACGAGGGCGCGCGGAATCCAGAGATTCACGCGATTCATCCCCGGATACGGGTTCCTCTCGTCGCGCTCGCACCTGCTCAACCTCGTGCGCTACCGGGTGGCCGCGATGAACTATCGCGAGCTCAACCGCAAGGTGTCGCAATCCACGAAACCCGAAACTGTGGTGGCCGAGCACAACCGGATGACCCGCCTTCTGCTCGACAGGTTCCAGCGCTCGTGCGCCGAACGCGGGAGCAGGCTCGTCGTCATGTTCATGCCGCCGCCGCGCGCGGGCGAAGCCGGCCGATGGACCGCCGAGATGATCGCGCACTGCGAGACGCAAGGCATCCCGGTTCTCGATCTCGCGCCGGCGTTCGAAGCCGCCAGGCAAGAAGGCCTCCAGACCTATTACCGTTTCGAGGGGCACTGGAACGCGGCCGGACATGCGATCGCGGCGCGCGCCCTGCGGGATTTCCTCGTCACAAACCGCATCGCGGCGGAGTAATCATGCCCGAAGGGATCTTCATCACGGGGGGCACGGGGAACACCGGCCAGGCCCTGCTCCGGCTCGTCGCGGCGGACAAGACGCTGCGGGGCGTCCGGATCACGGGTCTCTGCCGACCCGGCGGGCGCGGCGAGCGGCTGCTCCCTCACGGCGTGAAGATCGCGGGGGGGGACGCATCCAGCGCCGAGAGCCTCGGCAAGGTCTATCGGGGAGAGCCCGTCGTCATTCATCTCTCGTCGATATTTCATGCGGGCGCCGTGCTCGAGGGCTGCCGCGGGATGAAGCGGCTCGTCGCCGTGAGCTCGACCCGGATCTTCTCAAAGACATGGGAACGAGCCGGGGAAATCGAGGCCGCCGAGCTCGCGATCGAGCGATCGGGCGTCCCGTACACGATTCTGCGGCCGACCATGATCTACGGAAACTCCGAGGACCGGAATATTTCAAAGTTCATCCGTCTCATTATGAAATACAGAATCGTGCCGCTCCCCGGCGGAGGGAAATCGGTCTTTCAGCCCGTGCACGTGGACGATCTCGCCGGGGGCATACTCGCGGCGCTCGAGGCACCGGAAAGCGCCGGAAAGAGCTATAACGTCCCCGGCGGAAGCGCGCATTCGCTGCGGGAGATCGTAGAAATCATCTCGGGGATTCTCGATCGGAAGGTTCTGATCGTGCCGTTTCCGCTCGCTCTCGCCGAGGCGGCCGCTGGGCTGCAGGAAAAGCTTCTCCCCCGCCCCTTCATCCACCGGGAGCAGATCGAGCGGCTTCGCGAGGACAAGCGATACGACTTCTCGGAGGCAGCGAAGGATCTCGGTTACGCGCCGAGAGAGCTGCGGGCGGGAATCGAGCAGGAAATCCGCGAAATGTAGGGCGCGGGCGGGGCACAAGAAAGCCGGGACGGATCTTGTATCCGCCCCGGCTTGAACATGCACAGCGTTCGAACGCCGCCGCTACTTCACGTCATCGATGCCGATCATCTCGATCTTCCCGAGCCCCGTGAGCTGGTCCTTCGTCTCCTCGTATTTCGTGAGCAGCAGGATCAGGTTGTCGTCCACCCACATCTGCTCGCGCGCGACGCGCTGGGCGTCGTCGGGGGTCACCCGGTCGACGTTGGCGCAGTAGTTCTCGACGAAATCGAGCGGAATGCCGTGGAACGTGAGATCCGTCACCCATCCGGCGAGATCGCCGTTACGCTCGATGTCGAACGGGAAGAGCCCGGTGATGTACCTCTTCGACTTGGAGAGCTCGGTATCGGATATCTTCTGGTCCCGGATCTTTCCGACCTGCTCGAGCGCGACGTCGATCGTTTCGCGCAGGCTCTTGTTCTTCGTATAGGTATAGACNNAATCCGCCCGCCTTCATGTGATTGAAGCCGCTCCGCGCGCCGTACGAAAGCCCGCGGTTGACGCGGATCTCGTCCATGAGGCGCGAGGTGAAGCCGCCGCCGAGAACCGAGTTCGTGACGAGAAGCGGGAAGTAATCGGGCGTATTCCGCGCGACCGAGACGTTCCCGATCCGGATCTGCGACTGCGTCGCGTCGGGTTTGTTCACGATGAAGAGCGTGCGGCCCGCCATCTTCTTCGGAGCGAGCGCGGGTATCTCCACGGCCTTCGCCGCCTCCCCCTTCCAGCCGCCGAACTTCGACTTCACGAGCCCGGCCGTCTTGCCCGCGTCGACGTCCCCAACGATCGCGAGGATCGCTCCCGCCGGAACGTAGCGCTGCTTGTGGAAAGACATCGCGCTCTCGCGCGTCAGAGCGCCGACCGTCTGCTCGGTCCCGTCCACCGGGTGAGCGTACGGATGCCGGCCTGCGAGCACGCGCGTGAACTCGCGCGACGCGACCTGGGAGGGCTGCTCTTTCACTCCCTGAATCTCCGCGAGGACGAGCCCCTTCTCGCGCTCGAAGTCCGCCTTCGGGAAATCCGGGGAAAGGACGATCTTCCCCATGATGTCGAGGCCCCGGGCCAGATCCTTCGCGAGGAAGTCGCCGTCGACGGTCGCGTAGTCGCGCCCCGTGTTGACGTTGACGACGCCGCCGATCTCCTCGATCGATTCGGCGATCTGATCGGCCGTGAGGCCGGCAGCGCCCTTGTTGAGGAGTCTCCCCGTGAGGTTGGCGACTCCATCCTGGCCGGAGGCGTCCATCGCGGATCCCGCCGGGATGAGGAGCTGAATCGTCACGAGCGGCACCTCGCGAGACTCCATGATGAAGACCTTCAGGCCGTTCTTGAGCGTGTACTCTTTATACGGCGGGAGCTTCACCGCTCCCGTCTCCGCAAGAGCGAGCGCGGGCAGAAACGCGAGGACCGCCGCGATCGCGAGGAACGTTATCCTTTTCATATCGCCATCCCTTTCGTTATTACGCCTCGGGCACGAGCGTCACGACGCTGCGGTTCTTCGGCGCGAAGTATTGCCCCGCGACCCGCTTCACGTCGTCGGCCGTGACCGCGCGGTAGCGTTCCTGCACCTTGAGAATCTCGTTGAAATCGCCGAAGTAGAGCTCGTACGTGCCGATCTTGCGGGCCTTCCCGTTCACCGTCTGCATGCTGCGGTAGAAGTTCGCCTCGACCTGGTTCTTCGCCTTCGCGAGCTCGGCGGGCGCGATCCCATTCGCCGCGATGTCGGCGAGAATGCCGTACACGGCCGCTTCGCACTCCGCGGCGGTTTTGTCGGGCCGCACCTTGACGTCGATCGCGAAGAGGGCCGGGGCGATATTCCACGAGGCGTTCGCGCCCGCGTATACCGCGATCCCGAGGTCGCGGACGAGCTTCTTGTACAGGCGGGAGCTCTCCCCCTCCGACAGGACGTACTGGAGGACGTCGAGCGCGTAGATGTCGCTCGATTTCACGTCGGGGATGTGGTAGCCGATGAGGACCGCGGGCATCTCGGCGACCTTGCGAACCTCGGCGCGGCGCTCGCCGAGCTGCTCGGGCTCGACGGTGCGGACCGGCTCGGGGGCCTTCTGCGCCGGAACGGAATCGTAATATTTGTGCACGAGCTCGAGCGCCTTCTTCGTATCGAAGTCGCCGACGATCACGAGAATCGCGTTGTTCGGCGCATAGTAGGTCTGGAAATAGTTCACCGCGTCGTCGCGGTTGATCTTCTCGAGATCGCTCATCCAGCCGATGACGGGCCAGCCGTACGGGTGCGCCTTGTACGCGAGCGAGCCGAGCTCCTCGTACATCGCTCCCTCGACCGAGTTGTCGACGCCCAGGCGGCGCTCCTCCTTGATGACGCCCATCTCGGAGACGACGTACTTCGGATCGAGCGTGAGCGACTTCATGCGGTCGGAATCGAGATCGATGCAGAGCTCGAGGATGT
>JAFNGP010000061.1:715-7970 GCA_017885175.1 bacterium | reverse complement strand
GTCACGCTCGGCTGCGGGTCGCCGAGAAGATAGCCGAAGGGGCTTCCGATCGCGATGACCCATTCGCCGATCGCGAGCTTATCTGAATCGCCGAGCGGCGCGTACGGGAGATTCTTCGCCTCGATTTTGAGAAGCGCGAGGTCGTAGACCACGTCGCTCCCGATGACGGTCGCCTCGGCCTTCGTCCCGTCGCTCATCGTTATGTAAATGCGCTCGGCGCCGCGCGAGACGTGCTCGTTCGTGAGTATGTGGCCGTCCGGGGAAACGATGATCCCCGATCCGAAGTTCGTATACTGGAGAACCGGTCTCCCTCCGAGCTGATCGAGCGCCGACGGATTGAAGTAGTACGTCTGCAGGTAGCGGAAGTAAAGCTCGGGGTTCGAGCTGATGTCGCTCGACCCGACGGCCGTCACCGACACGACCGCGGGGCTCGCGCGCCGCGTCGCCTCGACGATCGCGCCCGAGCGCTCGACCTCGGCGGTCTGCGACGGCGCTCGTCTTCCGGCGAGGGAACGCGAGGAATCCGCCTCGCCGGCGCGGCGGAACATGACGATCGAGACGACGAGAAGCGCGATGCAGAGCCCGAAGAGGACTCCGAGAACGATGGGAACGACGCGCTCCCCTCTGCTTTCGAAAAGTCTCATTGCGGATTCTCCGGGCCGGGCCCGGCCTCGGGCGCCGGTTACTTCTTCGTGACCTTCTCCCAATCAGCGAGGAAGCTCTTTACTCCCGAATCGGTGAGCGGGTGCTTGATGAGCTGTTCAAGCACCTTGAACGGGATCGTCGCGACGTCCGCCCCGATCAGCGCCGACTCGTACACGTGCTGCGGATGGCGGATGCTCGCCACGATGACCTGGGTCCCGAACGAGTAGTTGTTGTAGATCTGCACGAGCTCGCGGATGAGATCCATGCCGGGATTGCCCACGTCGTCCACCCGTCCGACGAACGGGCTCACGTACGTGGCGCCCGCCTTCGCGACGAGGAGCCCCTGCATCGAAGAGAAGCACAGCGTCGCGTTCGTCTGGATGCCTTCCTTCTTGAACATGGAGAGCGCCTTGACGCCCTCGCGGATGCACGGGACCTTGATGATGATGTTGTCGGCGACCTTGCACAGATCTTTTCCCTCCCTGACCATCCCTTCGGCGTCCATCGAGACCACTTCCGCGCTCACCGGCCCCGGGATGATGGCGCAGATCTCCTTGAGCACGTCCTTGTAGGAGCCCTTCTCCCTCGAAAGGAGGGTCGGATTCGTCGTGCAACCGTCGATGATCCCGAGAGATGCCGCCTCGCGGATCTCCGCGATGTTCGCCGTATCGATAAAGAATTTCATGATTCCTCCCCTATTGAAACGATATCTGCCGCCGCTGGAGACCAGGCAATCGCTGAAAAGGGTAATTATACATAGATGCGCCCCTCCGGACAACCGATTTCACTCGGCAGGCATCCCGACCGGAAAAAACGCGCAACCTTCTTTTTTATAAATGGGTTCGCGCGCGGCTCAATAGCGGACGGCTATGAGATAGAGGGCGTGCGGCGGCAGCGTTTGCCCGGCGCGGGAGGAATCGCGCGCGGCGAGGATATCCGCCATTTTCCACGGCTTCCCTTTTCCGATCTCGAGCACCGTGCCCGCGATCGCGCGAACCATATGATGAAGGAAATGATCCGCGGTAAGGGAGAGCGCGAGAAGCGGCGGCGTCTCGAGGAGCTCGGCCCGCGTCACGTCGCATCGCTTCGTGCGGGAGCGGTCGTCCGCCGTGGTGAACGTCGTGAAATCCTTCTCGCCGATGAGATCCGCGAGCGCGCTCCGCATGGCGCGAAGATCGACATCCTTGGTGGCGAGATAATAGTGGTTCCGCCAGAGCGCCGTCTGGCGGCGGATGAATATATAATGATACGTGCGGCTCCTTGCGTCGAAGCGGGCGTTGAAACCGCCGGGCGCTTCCTCGACGCTCCGGACGCGGATGTCCGCGGGGAGCCACCAGTTGAGGGCGCGTCGAAGGACGGCCGGGCTCAGGGCGGTTCCCGAGCGGAAGCTCCCGACCTGGCCGACCGCGTGGACCCCCGCGTCGGTCCTGCCGGCGCCCATCACCGTGCTCCGCTCGCACGTCGCCTTGTAGACGGCCCGGCAAAGCTCCCCCTGCACGGTGCGCTGGCGGGGCTGGATCTGCCAACCGTGGAAATCCGTTCCGTCGTACTCGATGATCAGCTTAAACGTGCGCATACAACCCCGCGAAAAAGATAACGAGAGCCGCGGCGCAGACGAAGCTGTCCGTCCTCCCCCACCCAGCCTCGCGACGCGAGCTCCGCGGCGCGTCCATCCGGTAGCAGCGGACATGGAGCGCCGTATCGATCTCGTCCGCCCGCCTGAAAACGCCGATAACGAGGGGCACGAGAAGCGGCACCGCCGCCCTGATCGCGGCCGGGCCGCGCCCCGGAAAGCCGCACCGCGCGGCCTGGGCGAGCTGCAGCCGCTTCACCTCGTCCGCCATGAGCGGGATGAAGCTGAAGGCGATCATCGTCATGAGCGATATCTCGCCGACGCGCAGGCCGACGCGCCGGAGCGGCGCGAGCAGGCGCACCACGGTGTCGGACAGATCGATCGGGTCCGTCACGGCGAGGAAGAGGTTCGCGGCGCCGATGACGACGACGATCCGCAGGCTCTGCACGAGACCTGCGCCCACGTTCCGCCACCATACCGCCTCTCCGTGCACGAGAAATACGTTCGCGAGCACGATGAGCGCGACGAAGAACGGCAGGGACGCGAAAACGGCGCGGAGCCTGGCGAATCCTATCGGCTTCGGAGCATGGAGAAGCGCGAGGAACAGCGCGAGCGCCGCGGGCGCGATCCATGACGCGAGAAGAAAGGACGCGATCGAAACCAGCACCGCGACGAGCAGCTTGGAGATCGGATGGAGCCGGTGCAGGAACGTGTCGCCGGGCTTGTACTGGATCATTCGAGCCATCGTCGCTTCTTTCTTCTACAAAATGGTGCGGAGGCATTATACTCCAGCATCGAACGGAATTGTCTCGAGAAATTATACGAAGGAGGAACGGATGAAACGGACGGCGATCGTCCTTGCCGCGATAGTCGGCATCGGCTGGCTCTTTTCCGGGCTGAGCGCTCCCGCCGCGGCCGGGAGCCGGTACGATAGTGTTCTCAAGAGCCCGGCGGGAAGGGAAAAGCTCGCCGCGCTCGCGAGAATGGAGGAATCGGCGGCGATCGACGCGGCGGTTCTCAAGGCGCTCGCGGCCGACGAAGAACCGCTCATCAGGGCGCGGTGCGCCGAGCTCCTCGGACGGAACGGCAATCCGGCGGGCGTTCCGTTGCTCTCGATCCTCTGCGACGATTCGAACGACGTCGTCGCGCGGACGGCCGTGTATTCTCTCGGCCTCATCGGCGGTATCTCGGCGCTCGAACCGCTCAAGCGCTGCCTCGGGGAAAAACCGTCCTCGATCAAGATGTACGCCCTCGAGGCGCTCGGCAAGACCGGCACGAAGGAAGCCGTCCCGATCATCGCCCCCTGGTTGAGGAATTTCGACTCGAGCCTGCGGGCGCAAGCCGCGCTCGCGCTCGCCTTCACCGGCGATTCGGCCGCGGCCGCCGAGTGCGACGCGATCATCCACGATCCCGACGCGCGCGTCACGGCGTCCGCGGCGTACGCCATGGGGCGGCTCGGCTACCGGGGAGGCATCGATCGGCTCACGGAGCTTCTCGGGCACGAATCCGCCGAAGTGCGCTTCCGCGCGGTGGAAGCGCTCGGCCGTCTCAAGGCGGAAAGCGCCGTCCCGTCGATCGTCCCGCTCACGCTCGACAGGGATCGCTGGGTCGCGATCAAGGCCGCCGAGACGCTCGGCCGCATCGGAAGCGGTAAGGGCGCCCCCGCCCTCGAGGCGCTTCTCGCGTCGAAGGACGACTACCTGAGAACGCTCGCGCTCAACGGGCTCGCCGTCGTCGGGGGGAAGAAGCAATTCGACCCGGTGAAACCGCTCATCCACGACCGGTCTCTGATGGTCCGCCGCGCGGCCCTCGGCGCCGTCGCGAAGACGGGGAAGGACGACGCGCGGCCGCTCCTCCTCAAGACCGTGGAAAACGGCGCGCGCCGCGAGAGATCGACCGCGCTCGAGCTCCTCGGCGCTCTCGGCAACCCGAACGATCTCGCCCTTCTCGTCCAGGCGCTGACGCCGGGCGTCGATCCGCTCATCCGCGAAGGAGCCGCGGCGGGGCTCGGCAACTGGGAGGGAAAAGCCGATCTCGGCGCGCCGTGCGGCTACCGGGACGAGAGCGGCGCGACGCTCACGCCGATCGAAGCGCTCCTGCAGGCCGCGCGCGGGGACGACTGGGTGGTCGCCAGCATCGCCCTCGAATCGCTCGGGAAGGTCGGCCCTCCCGCTATCGTGCCGGACCTCGTCCACGTCTACGACTCGAGCGCGTCCTATAACGACGGCGACCGGAAGATCGCCGTCGTCGACGCGATCGGCTCGATGGCCCGGAAGATCGGCGCCAATGACGTCGAGAAATTCGGCCTGAAGGAATTCTTCGCGAGAGCCGCGGTCGACGCCGATCCGCGCATCGCTTCCGCCGCCGCGCGCGCCGCGTCCGGTTTCGGCATGACGCTCAAAGCGGCGAGCGCGGGCACGTGGCAGCGGGGTACCACGCCCTGGAGCGAGCCGGCGCTTCCCCTCGGAGACGTGACGATCCGCGTGTCGACCTCCCGCGGCGACTTCGAGATCCTGCTCTACGGCGACGAGGCGCCGGGCGCCGTCAGGAGCATCCTCGCGCTCGCGAAGGCGGGTTTCTACGACGGTTCCGCGTTCCACCGCGTCGTGCCGGGCTTCGTCATCCAGGGCGGATGCCCGCGCGGCGACGGCTGGGGCGACGCCGGGTTCCTGCTCCGCAACGAGATCAACATGCGCCGCTACGAGCGGGGCACCGTCGGCATGGCCGATTCGGGAAAAGATACGGCGGGAAGCCAGTTCTTCGTGACGCATACGCCGCAGCCGCATCTCAACGGGCGCTACACGATCGTCGGCCGCGTCACGAAGGGCATCGAGGTCGTCGATACGATCGAGGAGGGGGACACCTTCAGCATCCGTGTGGTCGAATGATTCGCGCGGCGCGCTCCGGGCCGGCGCGGGACTACGCCCGCCCGGCGAGCTCTCCGCGCACCTTCCGGTGCGCCTCGAACGCCACCGGCGGCAGATCCTCGAGCGGGAAGAACCCGACTTCCTCCGCGTCGTCCCCGGCCCTCGGCGTCCCTCCCGTGGCGTGCGCGCGGTAGAGCACGAGCAGCGTGTTCCCGCGCGGATCGTCGAAGCAGGTTTCCACCGCGTGGAGGGCGTCGATCTCGATCTCGAGCCCCGTCTCCTCCATCGCTTCGCGCGCTGCGGTGACGCGCACGTCCTCGTCGTATTCGATGAATCCCGACGGTATCGACCAAAGCCCCTTGAACGGCTCGTAGCGCCGCTTGACGAGGAGCACCGCGCCGTTCTCGACGATCAGGACGCCTGCCGCGGGCGCGGGGTTGCGGTAGTGAACGTAGCCGCATGCGCGGCATACCATCCTGAGATGCTCCCCCTCGCGTCCGCGCTCGAGCGGCGAGGCGCAGAGGGGACAAGAGGCGAACTCGTTTCTCATTTTCTCGGCTGGTAGCGGAGAACCCACAGACGCCAGTCGCGATCCATCTCTTGAAAATCCTTGCCGTAGATCGTTTTGAACTGCGTGGCGAACACCGCGGGGTCTTCCACTTCGTTCGTCGCCTTGTAGAGCTTCATGAATTTGTCGATGCCGTGCCTGTCGATGAGCCAGATCGTGAAGGAAGCCCAGCCGGGCACGACGTTCGACATGCCCGCCGCGTCCATATCCTGCTGCGTGAATATTTTGTAGAGCGCGGGAAGCTTCATCCCGGAAAGAGATTGCTTGGCGACCAGATGCAGGTCTCTGCCTTCCCACGATCCGAGGACGTAGAAAACGAGCCCCTCGACGATCCCGAACGGCGGATACCCGAGCGGCACGAGCAGCATATGGATCATCTCGTGATCGTCGTACGTCTTCGTCGTATGCAGCTCCTGCTTCTTCCACATCGCGCGCTCATGGCCCTTCCTCACGCCGATGATCTCCTGGAATTTCGACTCCGAGGGATAATAGTAATAGCCGATCTTGTTCTCGACCTTGAGATCGAGCTTTTTCACGCTGCTCTCGATGAACGCGTTTTCCTTGTCGATCGCTCCGGCGGGAAACGGGCTTCCCTCGAGGTAGTAGTAATTCACGTACTTGGCTCCGATCTCCTTCCACGGAATCGGCGCCTCGAGCACCAGCTCGACGTCGTCGAAATAGATCCGGCCCGTCATCTGGCAGATGAGGCCGAAGTCGACGGAGTGCGCGTTCTTGGGAATGTCGACTCTCCGGCCGATGCGCCGCCAATCGCTCGTGCCGTACAGGGTGCGCGTGTACCCGTCGGCGTAGTAGCGATCGTTCACGCGCTTGCCGTTCTTGTCGTAGAACCGCACGTAGATGTTCGCGCGGTCCTCCTGCCCCTTGTTCTTCTGGAGACCCTTCCCGCGCATCTCGGCGGCGAACCACAAGCGATACCCGGGCGTTATGGTGTGCCGCTGCACGAGAACCATCCACCGATCGACGTTGTACACGCCCCGCAAGAAATACGCGAATTGTCCGCTCTTCTTCTCGTCGGCCGATTTGCCGTAGATGTTCTCTTTCTTGCCCGCGCCTTCGAAATACTCGAGCTTCCAGCCGACCGGCTGCGAGCCGTCCCATTCCTCGAAAGACGGGTTCACGATGAGGTTCGCGCCGAGCGTAGGCGCGGGAACCGTCTGCTCTTTCGCTTTTTCGCCGCAGCCCGCCGCCGAAACCAGAAGCGCCATCAGCGCGGCAACCGCCGCCGAACGCCGTGATGTCATGCGATCCTCATTTCTCCGTTTTGTCCTTGCCGTAATCCTTCCACCGATCCAGCATCGCTCCGAGATTGTCCACAACGATTCGATTCACCGATCCCTTCGGATACACGCCCTTTTTCGACGGCTTGCCCGCCGGAAGCCCCGTCAGGATCGAGATTCCCTCGTCGACCGTGCGAACCGGATAGATATGGAATTTTTTCGCCGCGACCGCGCGGACGACATCTTCGTCGAGCATGAGATCGGCCGCGTTCTGCTCGGGGATGATGACGCCCTCGGACCCCTTGAGGCCCCGGGCCTTGCACACGCGGAAGAATCCCTCGATCTTCTCGTTCACGCCGCCGAT
>JAFNGP010000061.1:0-626 GCA_017885175.1 bacterium | reverse complement strand
ATTGATGACGCCGGAGTTGCCGAGCCCCGT
Organism: bacterium; assembly: GCA_017885175.1. GTDB lineage: Bacteria > Krumholzibacteriota > Krumholzibacteriia > Krumholzibacteriales > Krumholzibacteriaceae > SSS58A. Next base: position 596 of record JAFNGP010000061.1, on the reverse strand, counting down.
CCGCGCCGTGATGCGCGAGGGCTTTCCGAACATGTAATCGCCGAGGTCGTACACGGACAGCGCGTTCACCTGACCCACGACGTCGCCCGAGGTGTCGATCATGAGCGATCCCTCGTCGATGCGTTCCTGGATCTTGTCCTCGATGAGATTCAGGCGCTGCGCGCGGCACCTGATCGCCTTTCGCACGTTGTCGCCGGTGACGAATCCGTTCCCTTCCTCGCGCGCGCTGTAATCGGATTCGCGAATGACGTCGGCGATCTCGCTGAAACGCGTCGAGAGCTTGTTCTGGCGTCCCGCGAGCCGCACGCCGTACTCGACGACCGCGGCGACTCCCGAGCGATCGAAGGGCTTCATGTGCTCCTTCACGGAGAGCGCCTTGATGAATCCGGCGTACTGCCTGATGACGTTGGTCGAGTTTTTCACCTCGCGATCGAATTCCGCCTTGATCTTGAACACCTTCTGGAAATCCTCGTCGAGCGAATAGAGGAGATAGTAGAGATAGTCGTCCCCGATGAGCACGATCTTGACCTTGAGCTTCATCGCCTCGGGCTTTATGGCGTACGATCCGATGAAGCTCCAGTAATCGTAGCTCTGAA
>JAFNGP010000060.1:4747-10365 GCA_017885175.1 bacterium | reverse complement strand
AGGAGCGCGCGCGGGAGATGCCGGCCGGATACCGCGATCAGGAGCGGGTGCCCCGCGGGGCGGAGATAATCGAGATTCCCGTGGGGCTCGCCATCGGCCTTCGCGTGCGCGCAGGTGGCGGTGTGGGCGGGGGCGTCGATGCGGGCGTGTGGGGTGGTGTGGGCGCGGGCAGTGGCGCCGGTGCCGGCGCGGGCGAATTCTTCCTCCTTCCCGGCGTGCCTGCCGAGATGCAGGCGATGTTCTCGGGATCGGTGCTTCCTGCGCTCGGGGCGCCGGGGATCGACGTGGCGATTCGAATGCGCACCTTTGGGCTCATGGAGACGCAAGTGGAGGATGCGCTCCGCAAGGTTCTCTCCGAGGACGTTCTCAAGACGATTTCCATAATATCCTCGCCGCGTGGCGTCGATTTCTACATTCCGCGCGAGCCGGACGGGGCCGCGTATGCGGAGAAGGCCGCGGGGGAGCTCGGGAGCCATATCTTCGACGAGGGAAACGCCCGGCTCGAGGCCGTGGTCGTGGGACTTCTCGTCGCGCGGCGTGCGACAATCGCGACGGCCGAGTCCGTGACGGGCGGGCTCATCGCCTCGACGCTCGTCTCCGTGCCGGGGGCGAGCGACACGTTCCGCGAGGGATTCGTGACGTACGGGAACGAGGCGAAGATGACGCGGCTCGGCGTGGCCCGCGCGACCCTCGAGGCGCACGGCGCCGTGAGCGCCGAGGTGTGCGTCGAGATGGCCGAAGGGGCGCGCGCCGCGGCCGGCACCGATTACGCCCTCTCGACGACAGGCATCGCGGGACCGACGGGCGCCGTGCCGGGTAAACCGGTCGGGCTCTGTTTCGCCGGCCTCGCCGGGCCCGAGGGAACGTTCGTCAGGAAATTTCAGTTCCCGGGAGACCGGGAGATGGTGCGCCTCCGCACGGCGTACTTTGCGATCGACATGCTCCGCCTCGCGCTCATAGGCGAGAAGGCGCGGCTCGAGCCCTTCCGCGTCGCAGGCGCCGGCGGGGACAAGGCGAAAGGAAGGAAACGATGAGGCTCTTCTTCGCGCTTAGGATAACCGAGGCGATCAAGGCGGACGTCGAGGCCGCCATACAGGCGTTCCCGCTCCGCAATCCGCCGTGGCGGTGGATTCCGACCGGCAACATGCANNCCGCGCGTCATCTTCTTCGAGGCGAAGGAAGGGAAGCGCCACCTCTCCGAAATCGCGCACCTCCTCGAGAGCGGCGTGGAGCCCCTCGGTATCGATCGCGAGAGACGCCCCTTCGCCGCGCATCTCACCCTCGCGCGCATCAAGGAGCCGCTCCCCCGAGGCATGGTGGAGAGCCTCACTACTGTGCCACCGCTTCCCCCGACGGCGATCCAGGACGTCGACCGCTTCGTCCTCATGCAGAGCCACCTCGCCCGCGAGGGTGCGACGTACGAGGAGATGGGGAGCTTCCCGCTCGGGTCGTTGGTCTAAGGCATGGAAGAATGGAGTAATGATGCATCTGATCTCGTCTATCGCCTTCCCCGTCTTTCTTCTGAGCCTCCTCACGCTCGGGCTTAGGGGAGACTTGTTTTCCTCGGCCCCGGGCGTCATTGCGTGCCAGGTGATTGGTTTTGCCGTGATGCTCTGGGCGCGGTTGTCGTTTCCGAGGGGCGGCTTCAGCTTCGGGGCCAAGCCCGTGAGCTCGACGATAGTCCAGGCGGGACCGTACAGGCTCATTCGCCATCCGATGTACGCTGGAGCGCTCCTGATTTTGTGGGGGAGTATCGCCGGGCACGCGTCCGTCGCCAATGCCGGAATCGGTCTCGCCGCGTCGCTCTTTGTTCTGGGGAAGATCGTTCGCGAAGAACGGCTGCTTCGGGCTTCACTCCCCGGCTACGATCAGTACGCGCGTTCCACAAAAGCGCTCATTCCATTCGTGTTGTGAAATCGAGGTGATCCTATTTATTACATAGTCGAGACCGGTAAATCGTTCAACCAGGCGTCGACGGACCTTGAATCGGCGGTCAAGCGTCATGGCTTCGGGGTATTGCATGTCCACGACCTGGGGGCTACGCTTCGCGGCAAAGGCATCGCCTTCGATGAGGAGTGCAAGGTTTTCGAAGTCTGCAATCCGGTGCAGGCCGCAAAGGTCCTGGCCGCCGATATGCGCCTGAACATGGCGCTGCCGTGCCGTATCTCGGTGTTCACGGAGAAGGGCAAAACGAAAATCGGCCTCATCAGGCCGGTGCAAATGCTTTCTGCGCTATCTCAGGAGGCGGCGTTGATGCAAGTCGCCAAAGAGGTTCAGGAAAAGGTCATCCGGATGGTCGACGACGCAAAATGAAGATATCGGACGTTTTCGAAATATAGGGAGGGGTAGGATGATGAAGAGGCCGAGGAAACTCAGCAGCGCTTCGGAAGCGAGCTATGCTTACATTTTGGGAGACATCTCCGGCGTAATTGATGTGGCCAGAAAGTCTGCCGGGCGATCGGTGAATTGCATTATGACGGCGTCCGGTAAATCCTCCAGCGCACCAAATTCTCTGAATTGCCAGACACCGTCTGGCATTTCCCGCGCGCTGCCTGCAGACTCATCAATCGAAAGAACAAGAGGGAATCTGGAAGGGAGAAGGCGTATGCCGCCGGCATTAACCTCAAGGACTGCAACTAAGAGGAAGCGCAATGCCGCTCCGGCAGAGCGAAAACGGGGCAGGCGGATCCTGAGGGATCTGGTCTCGCGGATTCCCAGATACTACAAGACCAGGGAGATTGACTGGGGGAAACCGAGGGGCAGGGAGGAGTGGTAGACAAGATCCTACGTTTCAACAGGGGCTGGTTAAGGGAGCGGGAATTCGGCGAAAGGTAGCGATGAAGATCGATCCTCCGCAGCGTCTTTATCAGATCAAAGTCACATTGCAGGAAACGGATCCTCCCGTGTGGCGCCGGCTGCTCGTGAGAAGCGACACGACGCTGCTGCAGATGCATCGGATTCTGCAGGTCGCGATGGGGTGGAAGGACTATCACCTGCATGAATTTCGAGTCGGCGCTGTCCTGTTCGGCGAATCCGATCCGGAAGCCGATGTCAGACGCATCAGTGAAAAAGCCACGTTTCTGGCGGATGTGCTTCGCGATGTCGATGATCGTCTCGTATATGAATACGATTTCGGCGATAGCTGGGAGCACGATATTCATCTGGAGGAGATAACCGAGCTCGATCCCGATGCCATGTATCCCATTGTCGTGGCGGGGGCTCGGGCCGGTCTTCCGGAGGATGTGGGCGGAACTGATGGATTTCGGGATTTCTTGCGGGCAATCGCCGATCCAAACGATCCCGAGCATGAAGAGTATCTTGTCTGGTGCGGAGGCAGCTACGATCCGGACAAGTTCGATGCGAGCTCAATAAACATGATTCTGGAGAGGCGCAGGATGCAACGGTGACGCTCGCGACGCCGCGATGGAAAGGACCCGTGACTTCGTATGGACGCGAACAATTACATCGGTCCCGGAGACAAGCCCGCACCGTATGAGACNNGCCGGCCGGCGCGCGGGAGAGCTTCTGGCTCTTTTTCGGCGCATGAAGCTCCCGATCATACACATTCAGCACGTCTCGACGCGGCCCGGCGCGACATACTTTCTCCCCGACACGGAGGGCGCGCGGATCCACCAGAGCGTGACGCCGATCGCGGGGGAAATCGTTCTTCAGAAACATTATCCGAACGCCTTCCGCGACAAGCAGCTTCTCGTGCAGCTCGGCCTCATGCACGTCGCCCGCCTCGTCATCTGTGGAATGATGACTCACATGTGCGTGGACGCGACGGTGAGGGCGGCGTGCGATTACGGGTTCGAGTGCGTCGTCGCCGGGGACGCGTGCGCGACGAAGGCCGTCGTTCATGAGGGGCGCACGGTCCCGGCCCCTGACGTGCACGCTGCGTTTCTCGCCGCGCTCGACGGCACCTATGCGAAGGTGCTGCACGCCTCGGAGATCGGCCCCCTGCTCAGTTCGCGTTAGGCGGGAGCAGGATGGCCGCCCGCAATCTCCAATAACGGCAATCTCAAGAGCGCCATTTTCAAAAACCGATATTGCGCGCTCGCCGGCTATGGTAGAATGCTCCGCAGCCATGATATCGGATACCGCAAATCGCGCGTTTCTCAAACGCTTCGCCTGGCTTTCGATCGCCGCGGCCATCGTCACCATCGGGCTCAAGGCCATTGCGTACTGGCTGACGGGCTCGGTCGGTCTGCTCTCGGACATGCTGGAATCCTTCGTCAACCTCGCCGGCGCGATGATGGCGCTCGCGATGTTGACCGTGGCGGCCCGCCCGGCCGACGAGGACCATGCCTACGGACACAGCAAAGCGGAATACTTTTCGAGCGGCGTCGAAGGGACGTTGATTCTGATCGCCGCCGTCAGTATCGGCGTCGCGGCGTATCGACGGTTGCTCGCCCCGAGACCGCTCGAGCAGATCGGGCTGGGTCTGGAGGTTTCGGTTGCGGCCTCGCTCGTGAATCTGATCGTCGCGCTCATCCTGCGGCGGGCGGGCAAGCGACACAGCTCGATCACGCTCGAAGCCAACGCGCAGCATCTGCTGACGGACGTGTGGACGTCGGCGGGCGTGNNGCGTTCCTCGTCGCTGGCAACATCGTCTGGATGGGAGTCCGCATAATGCGCAAGTCGGTGCTGGGGCTGATGGATACGGCTCTGCCGGTCGAGGAGCAGAACGCGATACACAAGGCGCTGGAGCCGTATATCCGGGACGGGGTGCAGTGTCACGCGCTTCTTACCCGTCAATCGGGTTCGCGGCGGTTTGTGTCGTTTCACGTGCTGGTCCCCGGCATATGGACGGTGCAGCGCGGTCATGAGCTGCTGGAAAATATAGAAGCCGACATTCGCCGCGCGATACCGAGCGTTACCGTGTTTACCCATCTGGAGTCGCTCAGCGACCCTACCTCATGGCAGGATACGACTTTGGACCGCGGCTAAATTTCATTGAAATATGAGTGTTGAGGTGCTATAAAAAGGCACCGGCGCCGCGTGCGCGGGGGGTGCGGGGAGGTGGTGTGATCGGGCTCGGGCGCAGGCGCATAAATCGGCAACGTCACGTGTGGCGGGGAGGATGATGTGGGAGGACGAGCAATGAAAGAGACGAAAGAAATGAAAGAACCGAAAGAAGCGAAGAAAACGGCGAAACCGTTCGAGGTAAGCAAGGACAAGGAAAAGGCGATCGAGCTCGCCATGGGACAGATCGAGAANNCAGTTCGGCAAGGGCGCGATCATGCGTCTCGGGGCCGACGGCGCGATCGTTCCCGTCGAGGCCATTCCGACGGGGAGCCTGAGCCTCGACGTCGCGCTCGGCATCGGCGGCGTGCCGCGCGGTCGCATTATTGAAATATATGGGCCGGAGGGTTCCGGGAAGACCACCCTGACCCTGTCGATCGTCGCGCAGGCGCAGCGGCTCGGCGGCGTGGCCGCGTTCATCGACGCGGAGCATGCGCTCGACTTGGGCTATGCCCGCAAGATCGGCGTCGACGTCGACAACATCCTCATCTCGCAGCCCGATACGGGCGAGCAGGCGCTCGACATCGCCGAGGTTCTCATCCGCTCGAGCGCCATCGATATCGTCGTGGTCGATTCCGTCGCNGCNCGGNTCC
>JAFNGP010000060.1:0-4742 GCA_017885175.1 bacterium | reverse complement strand
GCNNNNGAAGNGNNNGNGANANGAGACGGGCCTGGAGGCCGACGTGCGACTCCCCCATCTCCCCCTCAATCTCGGCGGCAGGGACGAGCGCGGCGACGGAGTCGATCACGATGNCGACGATCGNGCGGCGCCGGNTGAGANNCNCGGCGNNNTCNAGNNCCNGCTCATGTCGCAGGCGCTTCGAAAGCTCGCCGGCGCCGTGTCGAAATCGAAGACGTGTCTGATNNCAGATCACGGACGGCGACACGGTGATCGGGAACCAGACGCGCGTCAAGGTCGTGAAGAATAAGGTTGCGCCGCCCTTCCGCCAGGCGGAGTTCGAGATTCTGTTCGGCGAGGGGATCAGCTTCGAGGGGGATCTCGTCGAGCTCGGCGTCTCGTCGAACATCGTCACGAAGACGGGGAGCTGGTACTCCTTCGGCGAGGAGCGGATCGGGCAGGGCAAGGACAACGCGCGGATGTTCCTCAAGGAAAACAAGGACATTCGCAAGAAGATAGAGCAGAGCGTGCGCGCCCACTACGGACTGCCGATGCCGTCGGCGGGAACGAAGCCGGAAAGTGGCAAATGAATTCGATAGCGTCGAGCGCGTGCGCAGGCGCTGGGGGAAGCTCTACACCGTAACGACGGCGAGCGGGTCGAGCTTTCTCGTGCTGAAGGACCCGTCGACCGCGCAGTATCTCAAGGCCGGCGCGGAGCTCGACCGCGAGGCGCTCGAAACGCTCGGCGGCCCGGCCGCGCGGACCGCGGGACTCACGCTCGCGTACCGGCTCCTCGCCATGCGCGACCGGACGGAGCACGAGATCCGCGCCGCTCTCGGCACGGAAGGAATACGGACGCCGGAGGTTGTCGCGGAGATCGTCGAGACCCTCCGGCGTCAGGGTTATCTCGACGACCGGCGCCTCGCAGCCGGTTTCATGCGGTTCGCGGCGAAGCACAGGCCGGGCGGGCCGCACCTTGCGCGGCGAAAGCTCCGCAAGGCCGGCGTGAGCGACGAGATCATCGAGGAGGAGATCCGCGAGGCCCTTCCGCCGGAGCGCGAGCGGGAGCTCGCCGAGGCGCTCGCCGTGAAGAAGCTCAAGGGCGCGGGCGATCGTATAAAGGCGGTGAGGCGCGTGCACGGGTTTCTCGCGCGCCGGGGTTTCAGCGAGAGCGTCGTGAACGCGATTTGCTCGAAGATCCTGAAGGGAACGTTTCCGGGAGAGCATGATGGCGATTGAGACGTGGCCGGCGCATAGAATAAGGCGCGAGTTCATCGATTTCTTCGTCGCGCGCGGACACACCGAGGTTCCGAGCGCCCCGCTCGTCCCCAAGGGGGATCCGACGCTTCTTTTCACCTCCGCGGGAATGGTGCAGTTCAAGGATCTCTACCAGCACCCGGTGAATCTCGCCTACACGAGAGCGACGAGCGTGCAGAAGTGCCTGCGCGCGGGCGATCTCGAGAGCGTCGGCAAGACGCTCCGCCATCACACCTTCTTCGAGATGNNTTCAGCTTCGGCGATTATTTCAAGCGCGAGGCGATCGAGTGGGCGTGGGAGTTCGTCATTCAGCGCCTGCATCTCCCGCCCGACAAGCTCTCCGTGAGCGTCTTCGAGGACGACGACGAGGCGTATGCGATATGGAATCGCGAGATCGGAATCCCCGCCTCGANNTCGGGCGGAAGGACAACTTCTGGGGCCCCGTCGGGAAGACCGGCATCTGCGGGCCCTGCTCGGAGATCTATTACGACAGCGGCCCCGAGCGGGGCTGCGGCAAGCCCGCGTGCGCGACCGGCTGCGACTGCGACCGGTACCTCGAGTTCTGGAATCTCGTCTTCCCGCAGTTCTTCCTCGACGAGAAGGGCGTGTATCAGCCTCTCGAGAAGCCGGGGATCGACACGGGGCTCGGCCTCGAGCGCCTCGCGATGATTCTTCAGGGAGTCGAGGACAATTTTCACACCGATCTGTTCCACCCCGTCGTCGAGGAGCTCCTCGATATGATTCCCGAGGGGATACCGATAACGTTCGAGGACCGCATGGGAATCAACATGGTCGCGGACCACGCGCGGGCGCTCGCCTTCACGATTTCCGAGGGAATCTACCCGTCGAACGAAGGCCGCGGCTATCTTCTGCGGCGCCTGCTGCGCCGCGCCCTCACGAAGTTCTACTCGTACGGCATCATCGAGCCGTTTCTCCACCGGCTCGTCGACGTCGTCGCCGCGACGATGAAAGAGGATTACCCGGAGCTCGATGAGCGGCGCACGGACGTCGCGGCGATCATCCGGGGCGAGGAGGAGAGCTTCTTCAGAACGCTCGCGGACGGGAAGGCGCGCTTCATCTCGATAGCGCAGGACGCGAAGGATTCGGGCGCCTCCGTGCTCGACGGCGAGAAGGCGTTTCTTCTTCACGATACGTACGGCTTCCCGCTCGATCTCACGAAGACGCTCGCGGCCGCCGAGGGTCTCGAGGTCGACGAATCGGGCTTCGAGGCGGCCATGGCGGAGCAGCGCCAGCGCGCGCAGGAAGGAAGCTCCTTCGCGGGAGAGGGACAGAGCATCGTATCGATGAACGAGATCAGCCAGGGGAAGAGCTCCGAATTCACCGGATACGAGAGCCTCGGCGGCGAGGCGGTCGTCCGGAGCTGGCGGCTCGTCGAGCGCGCTTCGCGGGAGGATATCGAATGGAGCGAGTCCGAGGGATTCGCCCTCGAGCTCATCCTGGACGAAACGCCCTTCTATGCCACGTCCGGCGGGCAGGTCGCGGACAAAGGCTGGATCGAGGCAGCCGGCAGACGGCTCGAAATCAGGGACGTATTCAAGCGCGGCGGCGAGATCGTGCATCTCGTCGAATCCCCCTGGCGCGAGGAGGACGCGAGACACAAGCTGCTCGCCGCGCAGAGCGTGCGCGTGCAGGTGGACGACGAGCGCAGGCTCGCGATCGCGCGCAATCACACCGCGACGCATCTCCTCCACGCGGCGCTTCGCGAGATCGTCGGGCGCCACGTGGCGCAGGCCGGTTCCCTCGTCGACGGGGAGCGCCTCCGGTTCGATTTCAATCATTTCCAGGCCGTGCCGCGCGACGCGCTTCGAAAGATCGAGGATCGCGTGAACGGCTGGATACGCGATTGCATGGAAGTCCGCACGGCGTCGATGAGCTACCAGGAAGCGATCGACAAGGGCGTCATCGCCCTCTTCGGCGAGAAATACGGCGTGGAGGTCCGCGTCGTGCGGATCGACGACGTGTCGGCCGAGCTCTGCGGCGGGACCCATCTCTTCAATACGGGGCAGATCGGCTTGTTCCTGCTCTCCTCGGAGAGCGGGGTCGCGGCCGGCGTGCGCAGAATCGAGGCCGTGACGGGCAAGGGCGCCCTCGCGCAGGTGTATGCGCTCATCGGCCAGACCGACGAGCTCGCCGAAATGCTCAGGGTATCGCGCGGCGAGGCGGGCGGGCGCGTCCGCGCGCTCCTCGCGGAGATGGACTCGATCCGCAAGGAGCTCAAGCGCGCGGAGAGCGGAGAGGCGGCCCAGGAGCTCGATCGCATCATCAAGAGCGCCGTTCGCGTCGAGGGGATTCTCGTCGCCGCCGGGCGGCTCGCCGTGAACGACGTCGGAGCCCTTCGGGACCAGGCGGACATCTTCCGGGGGAAAATCAAGGACGGGATCGCCGTGCTCTCCGCGGAGCTCAACGAGAAGATGCAGTTCGTCGTCGCGGTGAGCGACGGCCTCATCGAGGCTCGCGGCGTGGGCGCCGACGCGCTCGTGAAGGAGCTCGGACCCATAGCGGGCGGGGGCGGCGGCGGAAAGAGGCACCTCGCCCAGCTCGGCACGAAGGATCTCGCGAGCGAGAGCAAGGTATTCGAGGCGCTTCCCGGTATTGTGAAAAAAATGGTTTCGCGCTAGACTGTTGTCCGATGAAAAGCTTTAACCGGCGGTGTAACGGTATGAAATCATGTGCAGCGTCCGTTCTGGTCGCCTTTCTGATTATCGCGATAGGGATGTGTCTCGCGCCCGCGTCCGTCGCCGGGCAGAGCGTCGATCTGAAGCGCAAGGCGCTCGCCGGCGTCGAGAGAACTTCGGACGAGACCGAGGAGTCGGCGAAAGAGGCGCAGGCGAAACTCTTCAAGTCGTCCTCGGAGGTTCCGATTCTCGAGAGAGCGGTCGATCCGGACAGCTACGTTCTCGGGCCCTATGACCGGCTCTCCATGACCATTATGGGGACGGAGCCGCGCACCTACGTTCTCGGCGTTCTCCCCGAAGGGGACGTTCTCGTTCCCATGATCGGTCCGGTCCGGGCCGACGGTCTCACGCTCACCGAGTTCCGCCGCGCCCTGGCGGCCAAGGTCGAGAAGTATTTCCGCAATATCGAGCTCTACTGCTATCTCGAGACGCCCGCTCTCTTCAGGGTCTTCGTCACGGGCGAGGTCGCAAATCCCGGCGTCGTCGCCGTCTCGGGCGTCGAACGGGTCGTCGACGCGCTCGAGAAGGCGGGGAGCGTCAAGGGCAGCGGTTCGCTGCGCGCTATCGCGCTCGAACGCGGCGGCGCGTCCATTCGGGTCGATCTCTTCCGCTTTCTCGAGCAGGGCGATCTGAAGTACAACCCGTTCCTGCGGAGCGGGGACCGCATCCACGTGCCCCCCGCCGAATGGCACGCCTCCATCGCTGGCCGGGTGCATAAACCGGGCGGCTACGAGATCGTCGAAGGCGAGCCGATCACCGACCTCCTCGCGCTCGCGGGAGGATTCGCGGCGGAGGCGATCGAAGACAGCG
>JAFNGP010000059.1:4692-5488 GCA_017885175.1 bacterium | reverse complement strand
TCGGCGCGCTCATCGTCATGATCCCAGCCGCGCTCGTCCTGCCGGGGCGGCGCGGGATATTCGGCCTCTTCCGCCCGGCGCGGAACTGGAAATACTCCGTGCCGGCCACGCTCCTCGGCTCGTACCTCGCGCTCATCTTCTGGATCGGGGGAATGAAATACTCGCTCGCGGGCCCCGCGGCGATCCTCAACCAGACGAGCTCGATCTACGTCCTCATCTTCGCTTCGATCTTCCTCAAGGAGCCGTTCACCGCGCGGAAGGTCGTCGCGTCCGTGCTCGCCATCGGGGGCATCGCGATGGTGACGCTGGGGTGAGCGCGCTCGATGAAAGGTAATCGCGATATGAGAATCGGATGGTCGGCCCGGCTTCTCTGCCTCGCGTTTCTCGCCGCTCTCTGTGCGCCGGCGCCGGCCGTCTCCCGGCAGGATACGCTCGTTTGCCGGGAGGGGCTCGCGCTTCCGCTTCCGAAAGGCTACGCCGAGGTCGTCGTCGCTCCGAATCCGGTCGAGGCCGCTCTCGCCCTCGGCGCGTGGAAGGCGCCGAAGGCGGGGGACGCCGTCGCGTGGCCGGGGCGCGGCGAAGAGACATGGCGCCCGATCGCGGCGGATACGCAGGGATGGTTCTCGGACAGCGTGCTCGCGGGCTGCTACGTCTACGTTCCAATCGAAATGAAGCAGCGCGGCGTGATGATTCTCCAGGCGAAGGGAAACGAGATCGCCTACGTGAACGGCGCTCCGCGCGCGGGAAATCCCTACTGTCTCAAAGACGCGCGCGAATCGTGGGAGCCGAACTTCGA
>JAFNGP010000059.1:0-4657 GCA_017885175.1 bacterium | reverse complement strand
TCGTCGTCGTCAACGCGACGGAGGAACCGCTCCGCGATCTCGTTATCCGGGCGTCGCTTCCCGGCAACACCGCCGAAACGACGCCTGTTCCCCCGATACAGCCGCTCTCGGTCCGCAAGATCGGGTTCATGCTGACCGCGAAAGCGCCGCTCGCCTCGGGCGAGCTCGACGTCACCGTGAACCTGTTCCGCGGCGGGATCGGAAACGAGAAGATTCTCGATACCGTCATCCTCACGTTCCGCGTCCTCGCCCCGTACGAAAACCGCAGGGAAACGTTCGTCAGCGCCGTGGACGGGAGCGTGCAGTACTACGGCATCAATCCGGCGCGGGGGCTCGCGGCCGACGAGCCGGCGGCGCTCTTTCTCAGCCTGCACGGGGCGTCGGTCGAGGCGATAAACCAGTCGGGCTCGTACGAGCCAAAAACATGGGGACACGTCGTCGCTCCGACGAACAGGCGCCCGTACGGCTTCAACTGGGAGGAGTGGGGGCGCCTCGACGCGCTCGAGGTGCTGGACGTCGTGAAGGAACGCTACACCATCGACGAGAATCGAATCTACCTCACGGGGCATTCGATGGGCGGGCACGGGACGTGGCACATAGGCTCCCTCTTTCCCGATCGGTTCGCCGCTATCGGCCCGAGCGCCGGATGGATATCCTTCTGGACGTACCGTTTCCGCGGGATCGATCTCGGCGACACGACGGCCGCGCGCCGGATGATCCGCCGCGCGACGACGCCGAGCGAGACGTTTATGCACGCGCCGAACTACGCGCAGCTCGGCGTATACGTTCTGCACGGCGCCGACGACGACAACGTTCCCGTCACGGAGGCCCGCACGATGGTCGAGAGGCTCGGGACGTTTCACAAAGACTTCGTCTATCACGAGCAGCCGGGCGTCGGGCACTGGTGGGATCTCTCGGACGAGCCGGGGGTCGATTGCGTCGACTGGGCGCCGATGTTCGACTTTTTCGCGCGGCATGCCCGCCCGCTGAAGGAACGGGTCCGCGAGGTGCGTTTCCTCACGTCGAATCCGGGCGTCTCCGCGAGGAACAACTGGCTTGTGATCGACGCGCAGGATCGACAGCTCGAGATGAGCTTCGCCGCGGTGCGCTTCGATCCGGGAAAGAACCGCTTCGCGGGCACGACGGAGAACGTCGCGCGGCTCGCGCTCGACCTCGCTCGCGAGGGCGAGCCGGTCACGGTCGAGCTGGACGGACAGAAGCTTTCCCGGACACCCTGGCCCGACGGCAGGAAGCAGCTCTGGCTCGAGCGAAAGAACGGCGTGTGGGCCGTTGCGGCGCGTCCGTCCCCCGATCTCAAGGGCTCGCGCCGCTACGGCGCGTTCAAGGAAGCCTTCAGGAATCGGCCCGTATTCGTTTTCGGCACGAAGGGGACCGCCGAGGAGAACGCATGGGCCTTCGACAAGGCCCGCTACGACGCCGAGAAGCTCTGGTACCAGGGGAACGGCTCCATCGACGTCGTCCGCGACGTCGATTTCGATCCGGCCGCCGAGCCCGACCGGAACGTCGTTCTCTACGGAAACAGCNNTCCCGGGCCGCGATCTCTGCTGCATCTTCGTCCGCCCGCGCCGCGGAAGCGCCACAGCGAGCGTCGGCGCCGTTTCCGGCACGAGCGTCATCGGCATGAGGCTCGCGAACCGGCTTCCGTATCTCAGCCCCGGCATCGGCCTTCCCGACTGCACGGTGTTCGACCCGCGCGTCCTTTCGGAAGGGGACGCCGGCGTTCTCATGACCGGCTTCTTCGGCCTTGACTGGGGCGTGGAATCGGGCGAATTTGTTATCGGGTATTGAACGGAACGGCCCTCAATCGGGCAGGCGATTCATGATGAAACTCCGGCCGACCACCCCGATCGCGCATGCGCTTCTCGCGGTACTCGCGCTCGCGTCGCTCACGAGCTCCGCGCAGTGCCGCACGTGGCGCGTCACGATCGATCGAACCGGCGACGCGCCGACGATCCAGGCGGCGATCGATTCGGCCGCGGAGGGGGACGAGGTCGTCGTCGGCCCCGGCACGTATACCTGGACCAACCAGGGAACAGGCGCCGTGGCCGGATTCATCCGATTCCTCACGGGCCAGGAAGGGATCACGCTCCGGAGCGAACTCGGACCCGAGAATACGATCCTCGACGCCGAGTACAACAGCAGGGTCATTTACATCCACGCCCATAACCGGATCACCGTCGACGGGTTCACGATCAGGCACGGCGTCGCCCCGAGCTTCGGCGACTACGTCGGAGGCGGGCTCTTCACGCACATCGCCCGCGAGGTCGTTCGCAACTGCGTTTTCATCGGAAACCGGGCGAACTACGGCGGCGGCATCTCCTGCGTCGTCAACGACGGATTCATCCGCGTGGAAAACTGNNGGCTGCACCTTCATCGACAACGAAGCGGTCATCGGCGGGGGCGCGCTCCTTCTCGCGAACGGCACCGGAACGTGCTACGTCAGCGACTGCGTCATCCGGAACAACAGGGCGGGGAGCAGGGGCGGCGGGATCTACCAGAGCGACTGCAATTCCATCATCGAACGCTGCGTCATATCGGGGAACGAGGCCGGAAGCGAGGGGAGCGGTTTCTGCGGATACTCGGGGAAAACGGCCGCGATATCGGCGTGCACGTTCAGCCGGAACGGCGCCGCCAACGCCGTCGTGTACGCGAAGGGAGGCTTCGTCCTCTCGCTCGATCGGCTCATTGTGGCGTTCAACAACGCGAAGGCGCTCGGCGCCGACGCGACGTCGACCGTCACGGTCGCCTGCTGCGACATTTTCGGAAATCTCGGAGGAGACGCCATCCCCGACGGTTTCATCAAAAAGGGCACCAACCTGTCCGTCGATCCCCTCTTCTGCGGCGCGCCGGGCTCGGAGAATTACTACCTGCGGAGCGATTCCCCGTGCGTTCCCGAGAATCAGGATTTCGACGAATACTGCATGCCCATGGGCGCCCGTCCCGTCGCGTGCGGCGCGGTGTCAATCGAGAAGACCACCTGGGGAAGCATCAAAAGCATGTACCGCTGAAACCGTCATCGCGAGCGTGCTTCCGCGCGGATGCGCCGGGTCCAGCCCTGCGCGTCGTCGAGCAGGATGTAGATCGTCGGAAGCAGCAGCAGCGTGACGAGGGTCGAGAAGGTGAGCCCGCCGACGATCGCGCGCGCCATGGGGAAATAGGGAGGGCCGCCGCTCCCCCCGATCGACGTCTTGAGGACGGCGAGCGGAACGAGGTTCAGCACCGTCGTCGCGGCGGTCATGAGGATCGGGCGCATCCTGTCCCTTCCGGCCTGGAGGATCGCCGCCTCGCGCGGAAGTCCCGAGGCCCTGAGCTGGTTGATGTGGTCGACGAGCACGATGCCGTTGTTCACGACCACTCCGATGAGAATGAGGATTCCGATCATTCCCATAATCGACATCGTCGTTCTCGTCATGAGGAAGAACCAGAACACGCCGACCACGGAGAAGAGGATCTGCGTCCAGATGGCCGCGGGGAACAGCAGCGATTCGAAAAGGGCGGCCATGACGAAATAGATGAGCGCGAGCGCGAGCAGCATATTGACGAGCATCGTGTTGAACATTCTCTTGTCCTCGGTGAAGCTCTCGCCGAAGTTCCATGAATAGCCGGGCGGGAAGGCGTAATTCGCGAGCGCGTTCGAGATCTTCTTTCTCGCTTCTCCCATCGTGATACCGTCGAGGTTGGCCGATACGCCGATGGCGCTCGTCCGGTTCTCCCGGCGAATGTTCCGCGGGCCCGGCCGAACGAAGAAGTCCGCGACCGAGGCGAGCTTGACGGAATTGTCGCCGCGCCCGATGAGGGGCACGTTCTCCAGCTGCTCGATCGTCTGACGATCCCGGTTCTGGAACTCGAGGCGCATGTCGATCTCCCCCTCGTCGGTCCGGAACGGGCGCAGGTTGATGCCGCGCATGGCGGCAGAGACGACCTCGGCGATCTCCTCCGTCGAGAAGCCCTGCTGGCGCGCCCGATCCCGGTCGACGACGACCTGGACCTCTTTCCGTCCGACCTCCGCCTCGGACCGGACGTCCTTGAAACCGGGAACCCGCGACATCGTCCAGGCGACGCTCTTCGCGAGGTCGATGAGATCGGCGCTCGATTTGCCGATGAGCTGGATGCGGACCGGCGTCCCCTGGCCCCCCTGGTTCCGGAAATCGAACGACGGATTCGAGATGGCGAGCTTCGGGAGGTCCTTGCGGATCGCGCTCTCGATCTCCTTCATCGATTTCTTCGCCCCTCGTCCCTTGACGAGATTGATCGTCGAAGTCGCGAAATCCGGCTGGTAGTACGTGTACACCGATTCGATCTCGAAGTCGCTCTTGTGAGCGAAGAGATAATTCTCGTAGATGTCGACCGTTTCCTCGATCTTCTCGAGCGTGTACGCGCCGTTGATGTTGTAGAAGAGCCGGAGCCGCCGGTCTTCCTGCTCGCCGAACATGTCCATCTTGACGAACTTGACGGGCACGGCGACCGAGAGCAAGAGGCCGACGATGATGAGCACGCTCGCGCGGCGATGGCCGAGCGTCCATGCGAGGACGCGGCCGTACCGGATCTGGAGCCGGTCGATCGAGGTCTCCTTCTTCCGCTCGGGAGGCTTGATGCGCGCCACGAGCATCGGCACGAGCGTCAGCGAGATGAGGAG
>JAFNGP010000058.1:10640-10834 GCA_017885175.1 bacterium | reverse complement strand
ATCGTGAGGAAGATCTCCTGCATCGATCTGCTCCGGCCGATGAAGCCCGAAAGCTCGTATTTGCCCGTAAGCTCCTGGCGGAGCTTCAGGTTCTCCCGCTCGAGCGTCTCCTGGGAGTGGACGATCTTGCCGTGGAGCTTCGCGTTTTCCACCGCGATCGTCGCTTGCGCGGCGAACGCCGAGATGATCGACAT
>JAFNGP010000058.1:0-10617 GCA_017885175.1 bacterium | reverse complement strand
GACGCTCTTCTGATCCTTGAAGCGGCTGTCGTCGAGGAGATCCGATATGAAGAGGGGCTCACCACGATCGGCGGCGTCGTTCACGATGCTGTCGCTTATCGCGAATTCCTCCATCTTGAGCGCTCGCTTGTCGCGGTCGCGCGCGACCCTGAACTCGAGAACGCCGCGGTCGTCGGCGAGCATGAGAAATCCCCGGTTCGCGTCCGCGAGCTGGATCGTCGAATCGATGATCTTCTCGAGCACCTCGTCGAGGTCGAGGGTCGAGTTGAGCGCCTTCGTGATGTCGGTGAGCATCTCGAGCTTCCCGATTCTGTGCGTCGCCTTCTCGAGCTCTCTCGACGCGTTTTCCCCCGCGAGCACCGGCGCGGACGCCTCGAGCTCCCGGATGTCGCTCCGGGCCTGTNNCGAAGAACTCGTCCGACTTGGCCGCCTTGAGAGGGACGCCCGACTTGTTCTCGATCTTCTTGTCTTTGCGCATGGAGGGGCACCTCTGTTTCTTCAGCGTACTCCCTGGACAGTGTGAACGTTCACGTGAACACATTTTTCCCCGAATGCGTCGACCGGCAGGCGCGGGCGATCGCCGCGCATCCGCCTGCTCTGGAAGCGGTTGCGGAGGCTGCGCGGCCCGTCCGGCGAGAAAGGCACGCATCTTGTTATTACTGGAACCGGAGGCGATGTACAGATGACGGAAATCTTTGTCCGGGATCCGGACGATCCGTTCGTGGGGGATACGGGATGGCGGTAAAACGGGACAGGGACTACCACGCCCCGCATGGCGGAACCATTGAGCGTTGCGGGCCTGACACACCCCGATGCTCTCCCGGCGAGGCGCACTCCCCGGGTGTTTCCCCGTGCAGGATTGTCGAAGCGATTTACCCGGTCTCTCACCCTGTTCATCTCAGCGTTCGGCCTTTCGGGTCGGGACAATACTCATACCTTCGGCCATTTTGCGGGATGGCCGCCGAAATCACTGAGAATCTAACTCTCTCCCGGGCACACGCTTGCGGTGATAGTCCCTGGTCCCTGGAGGGGCGCTCTCTCGGCGCTCCTTGGGGTCCGGCTATTTGGCTTTTGCGTATGCGACTGGCTGCAATACGATTTGGCAACCATCGCATGGGGTATGCCATTCGGGAGGCGTTTTGGAACCATTGCATAATATATTGATAAATAAGGAGATGTGGCGGCGCTTCCCGCCGGGCCGGGGCTCTGGAGGCGGGGCGCGATTCGAAAGGCGTCAAAATATGTTTACAATTTGTCGGCATTGTTTACCTAATAGGCTTTTCTATAAGAAATTATACTCACGTAAACTAAATTTGACAATAGGAAAAATTAGATTACGTTTTCTTCCGATCTTGACAGGATTCGGGGAGTCTGATAGAATTTATCTAGTTAGAGTTCGATAGGCGGCTCCTTACTAGGGTTGAAAGAAAAAACTGAATTTCCGCGTGCGATGCTCGGCCCTTTTTCCCAGGATCGAGTCATTATGAAGAATTATAGTCGAAAAATAGCGATTCTCATGTTGTTGGCCATCGCGGTCGGGGCGGCTCCGGCGCTTTTCGCGACGCGCGTCGAGGCCCGCGAGCCCCGGGCCGGCATCGCTCTGCCGGAAAATTATGCCCTCGGAGGCGAGCCCGGCGAGGATCCGCATCTCAGAACGATTCCGACGATCTATATTGTCCAGGAATCGGAGCTTCTCGGAGCCGACGGCGGCGAGGGCCCCGTTCTATTGGACGAGAGTTCCATAAACCTGAAGGATTCACGGGAGGGTAGCGGGCGCGGTCTGGGTTCTCGGGTGAATCTTGCGTGGAGGATGTTCCTCCGNNACCTGGCTCCGGCAATTGCATCGGTAATTCACTGGGAATCGGATTGATGAAAGACGAAGAGCTGATTCGCACATATGTGGTCGAAGTCGAAGACCTGCAGAGGCGCGGAGAGTACGCGAAGAGCTATGAGCGCGCGAAGCAGGTCCTCTCTCTATGCGAGNNGCTTCGATGAGGCGCTCCGGCTGTGCTCGGCCGCGGAGGATCTTCTCGCGGCGAACGACCTGCCCGCGCGCGCCGCGCGTCTCTTCGCGTCAGCCCTCGTGAGAGCGAACGTGTCCCGCCGCCGGGGAAACCTGAAGGAAGCTCTCGCGATACTGGAACCCTGCCGACGATCCGCCGACGGAGAGTTCCCTCCGGCTCTCGTATCCGAGCGGCTGCTCATCGAAGGCGCGTGCCGGTTCTATCTCAACGAAATCCGGTCCGCCGAGGAGAGCCTCGAGGCCGCCCTCGGGCTTGCGATCCATCATGCGGACGAGAGGATGAAATCCCGCGTGCTCATCATGCTCGGTCTCGTCGCCCAGAACAAGGGATTGCACGAGGCCGCGCTCGAGTACTTCGATCGCGCGAAGGATCTCTGCCACGCGCTCGCGGATCATTACGGCGAGGCCGCGGCCGCGCTCGACGCGGGCATTCTCCTCTATCGACGGGGGAGATTCTCGAGCGCCGTGAGAAGGATCGAGCGCGCGCGCGAGATCTTCGCGAGCATCGGGTGGAGCGTCGGCGTCTCGCGGTCTCTGCTCGCGCTCGGCAGCGTATCGGCGTTCCGGGGGGAATACGCGCGCGCGGTGCGGTGTTTCCGGGATGCGGGCCGCATCGCCGAGCTGGGAGGATTCGCCCGCGAGCAGGCGCTCGCCCGCGAATATCTCGGCGACGTGCACCTCGAGCGCGGAAGGCTCGAGACCGCGGAGAAGCGCTACGGCGAGTGTCTCCGCATCGCGGAGCAGATCGCGCCCGAAGGGGATATCGTGCTCGAGATCGAGAGAAGGCTCGGCGAGCTCTATTGCGCGAAGGACGATCCCGCGGCGGCCATGGCGCATCTGCGCAGAGGATTGAGACTGTCGCAGCGGCTCCAGAACGAGCTCGAAAAGGGAGCCATATTGAGATGCATGGGAAGAGCGGCCTTTTCGCTCGGGGCGCGGACGCGCGGCGTCGCGCTCTTCAAGAAGGCCGCCGGCACGCTGCAGCGGGCAGGCTGCGACTTCGAGCTCGGGAAAACGCAGCTGGCATTCGCCGAAATCCTTCTGGAGAGCGACGACATGCTCGATGAGGCGTGGTCGAGCGCGGTGGAGGCGGGACATGTCTTCGGGGCGCTCGAGAGCGAGACATGGAAGGCCGCCGCGGCGCGCTGCATCGATCGCGTCATCGCGCGGCGCGGAAGGCGGTTCCAGGCGGATCCCGTGCTCAGGGGCGGAAAGAAGGTCGTCAGGATCGAGTACTCTCCCGAGTTCGCGCTACACGAGGGATTCGTCGCTGTTTCGGAGGCGATGCTCAGGCTGCATGAACAGGTGCGATTCGCTTCCGGATTCGACCGGCCGGTTCTCGTGACGGGCGAAACGGGGACGGGCAAGGAGCTCGTGGCGCGGATGATCCACGCGCTGGGCGCGAGAGGCCGGCGAGCGTTCGTCGCTTTGAACTGCGCGGCCGTGCCCGATCATCTGTTCGAGAGCGAGTTCTTCGGGCACCGGCGCGGTTGCTTCACGGGGGCTCTCACCGACAGGATCGGACTGTTCGAAGAGGCGAACGGCGGCACGCTGTTCCTCGACGAGGTCGGCGAGCTCACGACGCTGCAGCAGGTGAAGCTACTCAGGGTGCTGCAGGAGGGAAAGATTCGCCGGGTCGGCGAGAATTGCGAGCGGGCGGTGAACGTGCGAATCGTCTCGGCGACGAACCAGAACCTCGAAGAGAAGCTCGGCAAGGCCGCTCTGCGCGAGGATTTCTATTACCGGATCAACGCGGAGCACATCCTCGTGCCGTCGCTCCGCGAGCGGCGGGAAGATATCGTTCCGCTCATCGCATACTGTCTCTGCGTGAACGGCGCCGAAGGGCGGCGGGTCGCGAGAATCGAAGAGGCCGCNNCTCGAGCGCGCGAAATATATATCGAACGGCGGCGCCGTCACGCTCGAGATGCTGCCGGAACGGATCAAGGCGCGCGGCGAAGCACCCCATGTCGCCGCGGCACGGCCGGGCACGGTCGAGCCGGGCGACTCGTCGCAGAGGCTCAGAAAAGCGCTCGATCTGTGCGGCGGCAACAAGAGCGCGGCGGCCCGATGGCTCGGCATCTCGCGCGGCACGATCTACAAGGAGCTTCGGCGCTCGGGGCTCCTCGACGCCTCCAACAATCGAAACCGCTTCAGAGTGTAACCACCGTAGACAACCGCGGGAACATCGTGAACAACCGTATGAATGCGGGCTCGATCGCCGGAGTGCGCGCGATTCCAGGCGGGCGAATGGGCTAAGATAACTGCTTATGAATGTGGTTGTTGGCAAGGCTCGAATAATCCGCGCGTAATCGCGCGATCGAGGGCGGGATGGCACGAAGTATGATATTGCCTATGGTAGCGAGTCGTTCCGAAAGAAAAGAAAAAAAGAACCATTCACATCTGCGGTCCGCTCTTTGTCCCCCCATCGCGCAACCGTACCGTAGTGAGGATGGTTCTTTTTTCTATGCGGGCGGGGAAGCGATATGCTAATGCTTTCACATATTGTATCCTTTCGTTGGAGAATTCGATGAGGATAGAACGGTTCACTTTAGCCATGGCGCTCATTTGCGCCCTCGCGCCATGCATCATCGGTTCCTGCTCCCGCCCGCCGAAGATCGTCTCGGAGCTTGCGAGCTTCAAGCTCAACTCCCTCGATGGCGTTCTCGCCGAGTCGAACGTCGCNNTCGAGCGACGGCACGGCGTCGCTCAAGGTCACAGCCCCGGGCCCCATGACCGTTCGTCTCTTCGAGCTCGGAGACATCGACGTCGAGAACGCGAAGATCGTTTATCGGGCGATGCTTCGCTCGCGGAAGCTCACGGGCAGGGCGTACCTCGAGATGTGGGTCCGCTTCAAGGATGGGGAGGAGTATTTCTCGCGCGGTCTCGACCGCACCATAACCGGCACGACGAACTGGATAATGATGGAGATCATGTTCATTCTCGAGAAAGGGCAGAACCCGAACAACGTGAGTCTCAATCTCGTGATCGAGGGGAAGGGGACGGTCTGGATCGACGACATCCTTATCCTCAAGGGGCCGCCGATCTTCTGAAAGGCGCCGAGCATAATGAAACAGCTTTTCTACTTTGTCGCTTTATTCGCCGTTCTTTCGATCGGTCTTTGTTCCGGTTTGAGGGGCGAAACCGGAACCGCCCTCACGCTCGAGGACGCCGACCGCCTCGCCCGGCTTCCCCTGAAATGCTTGCAGAGAGAGTTTCCCAACAAGCCGGGTGAGACCCTGGCTCTCCCGGCCGACATCGGCTCGCCGCGAAGCCTGCATCCGGCCTTCTACGGCTGTTTCGACTGGCATTCCTCGGTGCACGGGCACTGGATGCTGGTTAAATTGCTGAAGACGTTCCCCGGGCTCAAGGACCGGGACCTGATCCGCGCAAAGCTCGCCGAAAACCTCAGTGCCGAGAATATCCGGGGCGAGGTTATCTATTTTCAGAGATCCGAGGAGAAGTCATTCGAGCGCACCTACGGCTGGGCCTGGCTGCTGAAGCTTGCAGAGGAGCTCCACACGTACGACGATCCAATGGCCCGGGAGCTGGAGAACAACCTTCAGCCTCTGGCCGACCTGATCGTGCAGCGGTACCTGGAATTTCTTCCGAAGCTTCTCTATCCCATCCGCGTCGGCGAACACAGCAATACCGCATTCGGTCTTTGCTTCGCCTGGGATTATGCGCAGGCGACCGGAAACCGGGAGCTCGAGGATCTCGTCGAAAAGCGGGCGAGAGACTATTTTCTGGCCGATAAGGGCTGCCCGATGGCCTGGGAGCCGAGCGGCTTCGATTTCCTTTCCCCCTGTCTGGAAGAGGCCGACATCATGCGCCGCGTCCTTCCCCGGAATGAATTTGCCGACTGGCTGAAGAGCTTTCTCCCGCAGCTCGCCGACAGCGAGTTCTCCCTCGCCCCCGGGGAGGTCTCCGACCGCACGGACGGGAAGCTCGTCCACCTCGACGGTCTGAACTTCAGCCGCGCCTGGTGCCTCTATGGCATCGCCGGGCAGCTGGANNTTGCGCCGAATGAACATGCGATTGTGGTGATCTGCTTTTTGGCACTTTGGTCTTGAGGAATGGAGGAGCAAGCGTGAAGAAGTGTTTCATACTCGTGCTCGCGGGTCTGCTTCTGTTTTCGTTTTCATCCGTCCTCGCGGCGGGGCTCAAAGGAAGAATCGGCATAAGCGGTCGCGGCGGGCTCGGTTTTCCGATCGGAGCTTTTGCCGATGAGGGCAGCTATTCGACCACGTTTGCAGACTCGATAATACATGGCGCCCTGAGGGAAAAGGGGTTGGCCAAAATCGGGTACGGTTTCGGAGTCGCCATAGAATACTTCGTGACGGACAAGATTGCGGTCGGGGGTTTCTTCGATTATCAGAGTTTCGGTTTGAACTCAGAGAAAATGGAAGCCGAAATCCGTTCCGCCTATCTCGGTGAAGGTATGGATATCGCGACTGAGATGGAGGGAGAGCATCGCATCAAAAGCTTCGGCGTGTTCGGCAAGTATCTCCTGGCCGCCTCCTCCAAGATCTCTCCCTATCTCAAGGTTGGCTTGGGAATGGGGCAGTTGAGTTCGGAAACTGAATTATCGATCACCCCCTCATCCGGAGGGGATGCAGTAGTTTTTCGCGTGAACGGGGAACGAGAAAGCGGCATGAAGCTTTCTTTCAACATGGGCGGGGGCGTTATGTATCGATTGTCCCGGAGTATCTGGATTACGGGGGAGATCCTCTATACCCATCTTGCCATAGACGGATCCGATGGGGATGTCGATTGGGTAGGTACGATCGAGCACGACGGAATAACGGAGAAGGTTATCGATGAGAAGTGGAAAGACGAGTTCGATTTCAGCGCGGATCGTCTCGATGCCTATCTCGGACTTTCCTTTTTCTTCGGGAGCTAGCTTTTGAGATCCCTGATCTCGTTGAAGACTCTTCTGCGGAACGGAACCTCGAGGTAGGAGAGTCTGAGCTCTTCTTCGTCTATCGTCTCGGTGATCTGCTTTATCGTTTCGATCGCGTCCCTGTAATAGGCGAGCGCCTTGTGCGGCTCGCTTTCGTCTTTGTGATACAGCGCAAACTCCCTTTGAATCTGCCAGGTGATCTCGCGCGTGCCCATTTTCTTGCTTGCTCTGAGCGCGTCGGCGAGGAGCTTCCTGGCGTCGTTCGAATGCTCGAGTCTCGCGAGCGTCGCTTTCGCGAGCATGAGAAGCGGCTTCAAGTAATCGCAGTGGATCGCCTCATAGATCTCTTCCGCCTGCTCGAGATTGGTTCGCGCCGGCTTCGGTTTCCCCATGGAGAGCTGGATAATGGCGATATGCACAAGCGCCGACACGACGTCGTCCCGGTCCGCCGCTTTCTTGAAGAAGGATAGCGCCTTCTTGGCGTGAACCAGGGCATCGTCGGGCTGCAGCTTGTTCATGTGATATATCGCGAAGGCCATGGAGTGGTGGCCGGAGCCGATGCGATTCCTGGTCTTCCTTGCCCTGTCGTGTAGTCGGCGTGCACAGGCTTTGAACTCGGCTTCTTTGGCCTTGCCAAGCAGCATATATAGCATTGTTGGTTTGTTCAGGAAGGCAGAATTCCAGGCTTGAATGCCTTCTCGTTGGCTGAGGTCTTCCGCTTGCAATAGCACCTTAAGGGATAGTCCGTATTCAGCAATGCTTCTATAGCCCAACGACAGATTTGAGAGAATGGTATAAGCACTCATATAGTTGGTGTATTTCATCGCCATGTAGTAAGCCTCTCTTAGAGTGTCGATCATATTGTAAAAGGAACCTTCCGTGTAGAAACAGCCCCCAAGAGACGACATGCTGGCTGCCAACTTCAGAGAGTTTTCTGTTATTTTCTCCAGTTGAATCTTCTTCATTATGTAAAGCCTGGCAGCTTTGTAGTCCGCCGTGTAGAAACTAAGACGATAAAGACCAGCGAGAATCTCCCTCTTTGCCGTCAGGTCAGCTTTATTCATTTTCTTGATGACGGTTTTCTGAATAATCGATGCTTTCTTGGGTTTTCCTGCGAGTTGATACCTGTAAGCTAGAAGAGTCAGAGACGTAAGATAGAGATTGACGTTTGTCTTTCTCCTCAGCGTGGCTGCCTTCTCGAAGTAGGGAATGCTCTTCTCAGGGAGCAGATATGCGAGTTCATGATATATAGCTGCGATAAGATCTGAGTCGTCGGCCCTCTTCGCGAATCGAAGTGCTTTTTGGAGCAATGCCTGCGATTCCTCAATGTTGCCAAGCGAGCCATAATGTACATCGGCCAGTTGCATATAGAGGCGAGCCTTTTGAGAATCACTTTGCGCGGCTTCCGCCAGTGGGCCGTAGTCCTCGATTGCCTCCCTTGGAAGGCCGGTCTTGTGCTCGATTGGAGCAAGTCTTTCGAGTATGTCGAGCAGTTGGGACTTGGTCCCCCTTTTTGCCGCGAGGGCCTTCAGATCGAGCAGGAGCTTCAGGCAATCGTAAAGCAGATACGAAGAGTACATCTTGTCGACCGCATGAAATCCGTATTCAAGGGCTTCGTCGACTCTCTCCGCCGAGACGTAGAGTTGGGCTATATGCAATGAATCATTTGATCCCTTCGAAACCAAACGATCAGCCAGGAGCGCGCTGTAGTTCCTCATGACATCGGAGGGGATGTTCTCAATAATGAACTGGGCATAAAGAGGGTGAGCAAACGAAACTGCGCCATCGCCGCGATAGGCGAGGATTGTCTTTTCAAAGAGACCGCTCAACGCTAGCGAGGGATCTTTGATGATGCCCCGGGCAAACGGCTGCAGCTCCTCGGATTTCAGCGCCTGACCATGAAGCGCCAACAACCGCAAGAGCGCCGCTTGATCCTCCGACAGGTCCTTCATTGTGATCGAGAGAGAATTATCGATGTCGGTTGGTATCTGCCTCTGCCTGTAGAGCCGTCTGTCGAGGATCCAGTGCCCCTCTTGGTTCTGAATGACGTCGGCGGCTAGGAGGCTCTTCAGGAAAGCGGCGATAAGGAGTGGAAGGCCCTGTGTCCGGGAGAGTATGTCCCGTCTCTCTTTCTCGGGCAGCAAGGGTCGGCCAAAACATACCATCAGATACTGTTTCAGCAGCTTGTCGTCGAACGGCTGCACCTCGATTAACGCCGCAAGGGGCGATCTGGCGATTCTGCTCAATCCTTCGGACAAGCCTGCCCGATTCGCAAAGTTGACGCTGGATGTTATGAGCAGGTTGATCCGTGATTCGGAGAGCTCCAATTGCTTGATCAGTTGAACTATGAAAAGAAGGAAATTCTTGCCGCTCAGCTCAAGATCGGAAACCACAATCAGGATTGGCTGCGATGCGGACATCTCGTCAAGAAACTGGATGATGTGCGCATAGATCACTGAAGCCCTATTGGGGTCGAGATCAGCATTCTCATACTTGGGGCTGGATTTTGCTTGTGCGGGCAGTCCTGACAGAAAACGTTTTTTCTCCTTTGCACCAAGATTGGAGCCGAGCGCATCGATGAAGCGGTCGAGCGCGAAATACGAGGAGGATGGTGTGAGATCGATCGGCAGGAATCCCTTGAGTTGGGCGTTTTGGACAGCTTTCCTGACGATGGAATTTTTCCCGATTCCCCTAGGGCCTGATAGAAGTATCACTCTCTTGGCGGCAGCGGTGCTTGTCAGGCAGCGCTCGATATTCCCAAGGTCCTCAGTTCTTCCGACGAAAATACTGTTCATCTGGATTTCCTGCCGCGGCGTCAGCTCGTCCGCAATCATCTCGAAGGATCGCGTTGCCTCCTTTGCGTCCAGCATTCGATCGGAGGGGTCTATGCGGCACAAATCGAGGATGAATGCCGAGAGCGCGGAGGGATTACTTATGCCGACGCTCGCCAGAATCCTGTTGAGCTGGACATAGGTGTTCTCGAAGAACGCCTCATCCATCCGGGTTGAGCCGGGAACCTCCGTTGAAAGGATCGACTCGATGAGGGACACTCCCAGCGCATACAGATCGGTCGCCGGCGAGTTGGATTTTCCATAAACCAGGATCTCGGGAGCCATATAGCGAAGGGTGCCGCTCATGAGCTTCCTCTCGTCGCCGAGGCTCATGGCCAGGCCGAAATCGAGCAGCTTCGTCTCGATACTATAATCTTCGTATTCGATAATGACGACGTTCTCCGGTTTGATATCTCCGTGCAGGATCTTATTCTTGTGAAGATAGCTCAAGGCCTTTAGCACCTGCCTGATGATCACGGGGATCGAGAAAATGTTTGTCTTGTTTCGGAAGAACTCCCTGATATTTTGGCCATCCACGAGCTCCATAGTGAAGTAGGGCGTATGAGGAGGCAGCGTCCCGTAGTCGAAAACCCTGACAAGGTTAGGGTGCTGGAGATGGGAGAGCGTTTTGAACTCTTTGGTAAGAGTCTCTTGCGATGATACTGCCTTGTCGGGGAGGATCTTGATAGCGAGAGTCAGTTTCAGATGCGAATCGTATGCTCTGAATACTTCGCCGAACCCGCCTTCTCCGAGCTTGCCGTCGATTCTGTATCTCGAAGGCAGCTTCTCGAGTGATTTCATGACATCATTCTACGGGTGCTCTTCACAAATGCCAATGAAAAACCCTCCCCGGATGGGGAGGG
>JAFNGP010000057.1:2826-4352 GCA_017885175.1 bacterium | reverse complement strand
CGCAGACGAAGGCGCCGGCGCCCTGCTTGATCTTGATGTCGAAATCGAATCCCGAGCCGAGGATGTTCGTTCCGAGGTAGCCCTTTTCCCGCGCGGCGTCGAGAGCGATCGTGAGGCGCCTGATCGCCATCGGATATTCCGCGCGGCAGTAGATGTAGCCCATGTGCGCGCCGATCGCCTTCGCGCAGACGACCATGCCCTCGATGACCGAATGCGGATCCCCCTCGAGCACCGAGCGGTCCATGNNCCTTCGTCGGCGTTGCAGACGACGTACTTGACGTCGCTCTTCTGCGAGGCGGCGAACGACCACTTGAGCCCCGTCGGGAAGCCCGCGCCGCCGCGGCCGCGGAGCCCCGAATCCTTCACGACCTTGATGATCTCGTCCGGTTTCATCTCGAGGAGCGCCGCGCGGAGCGCCTTGTATCCGCCCGTGCCCTCGTATTCGGGGAGCGATTCCGGATCGATGAGACCGCAGTTGCGGAGCACGATGCGTATCTGATTCTTCTGGTGCGGCGCTTCGGCTCCCCCGAGCTCCTGCCCGGGCTCCATGCGCAGCGCCACCTGCTCCTCGACGACGCGGCCCGCTTTGATATGTTCGCTGATAATCTTTTCCGCGACCTCCGGCGTCACGCCGCCGTACACGACGCGGCTTTCGCCGTCCCTGACCTCGACGAGCGGCTCGCGGTAACACATGCCGATGCATCCCGCGCTCTTGAGCTCGAATGAGCCGGGTTGCGCGGCCAGCAGCTCGCCGAGCCTGTCATAGGTCTTCTGCGATCCGGCCGACAGGCCGCAGGTGCTCATTCCCACAAGAACTTTTTTCATCGATCATCTCCGGATGTATGGTGCGGCGGCGTTCTCCGCCTGTTTCTTCCTAGGGTCTGTCGCCGCAGGAGGCGGCGTCCTTCGCGCGGGCGGCCTGCTCGCGCCGCCGGTACTCGCGCAGGAGCTTGCGCACGGNNCCGAGCTCGTCCTCGAGCGTGTCGATGATCATCCGCGAGTTCTGCACGTGGCAGGCCGTGCCGTCGCACGCCTTGATCACGTACTTGCCCATCGGCTGGAGCCTGAACTGGCTGTAGAACGTGATGACCCCGTACACCTCGGACTCCGGTATCCCGGTC
Organism: bacterium; assembly: GCA_017885175.1. Lineage (GTDB taxonomy): Bacteria > Krumholzibacteriota > Krumholzibacteriia > Krumholzibacteriales > Krumholzibacteriaceae > SSS58A. The sequence continues at coordinate 3,231 of JAFNGP010000057.1, read as the reverse complement.
ACTCCCGAGATGTAGCCGATCGCCCTGCGCGGGATGTAGCCGAAGTGATCCTGCGCCGATTGCAGCAGCGGGATCAGCTCGCCGGGAGCGCCGTCGTAGCGCCACAGCCGGTAATTGAAAGTGTCGTCCCTGGCAGCCGTAGTAACCACCCCCTGATTGATTGAACCGGTCTTCTATCCCGTTCCGGCGCGGCGCCGGAATAAAAGTTCTCGCCGATGCGATTGCGGCGGAGTGCCGAGGAATCAGTCCTCGACCAGCTTNNTGCCGACGGCGCCCTGGCCCGTGACCATTCCCACGAGCTTCGTGCCGTTCTCGATGACGTCGCAGAAGACGACCTCGTCGATGAAGAAGACGGTCGTGAAGATCTGCTGAATCGCGTTCTTGTCGATGTCGACGATGATGTAG
>JAFNGP010000057.1:0-2757 GCA_017885175.1 bacterium | reverse complement strand
TCCTGCGAGCCCGCCTGGGCGACGACGATGATGTCGAAATCCCCGCGCACCGCCTCGCAGCGCTGGACCCCGTCCATCTGGTAGAGCCTCTTGTAGATGTCCATGCTTCGCATGGGATCGGTGATCCTGATCGTGAGGTACGTCGTCACCGATTCGCGCATCTCGGGCGCCGCCGCGATCTTGGCCGCCCCCTTCGCCGCCGTCGTGCCCGGCGAGAGCTCCTCGAGCGCCTTGACGAGATCGGCGATCTCGAACGGCTTGTCGAGGTATCCGGTGTTGAGCTCGGAGAGGGCGGTGAGCTTCAGCGCCTCGTCGCCGAATCCCGTTATCACGAGCACCGGGAGGTCGGGGTGCTGGATCTTGATGACTTTGAGAATCTTGAGCCCGTCGATATCGGGCATGAAGATGTCGGTCACGAGGTAATCGTACGCGATTCCTTTCTCGCGAGACGCGTTGAGCTCGTGGATCGCGGAAATGCCGTCCGGGCATGCCACCGCGCTGAAGCCTTCCTGCGTGAGCCCGACCGTGAGATTTCGCCGGATTTCGGCCTCGTCGTCGATTATGAGTACGCGCCCTTTCAACGGTTCCCTCCTGTTGGATTTAGTAAGATGAATTGACGGAAAACGCCCTTCACGAGGGCCATATTAGCCAGTTATGATACTCCTTGTGAGGATAGCCAGTAAATCGCATTTTGTCAAATATTTTCGGTATATCTGACGCCTTCTGATCCCGATAGTCATGAGTCGGCTATATCAGGTTAGATCCGGATAATAATCGGATAAACCGATTGACAATGGACCTATAGTTGATACAGTGTAAGCCACCTGCGAGGCAAACTATCAAGTCAAACATGAGTGGAGTCGAATGATGGAAAATCGATGGCTCTCCGTGGATGAGATCGCGGCCTATCTCGGCATCAAGCGGGATACCGTCTACCGGTGGATTGCTGAAAAGCAAATGCCGGCGCACCGCATGGGCCGCCTGTGGAAATTTCGCAGTGAAGAAGTGGACGCATGGGTGAAGTCGGGTGGAGCCGGCGATAGTGCGAAACGGAAGGAGGGGCATCCGTGAAACGCAAGACCGTCATTGCGCGCCCGCCATCATTCATGTATGAGCGCATACGGAAGATTCTGGATTCGGCCAGGAGCAATGTTGCCCGTTCCGTGAATACGCCCCAGGTCATCGCGAATTGGCTGATCGGCCGTGAGATCGTGGAGGAAGAGCAGAAGGGAAGGCGCCGCGCGAAATACGGCGAAGGGTTGATCCGCGACCTCGCAATCCGGCTCCAGGCGGATTATGGCGCCGGTTATAGCCTTGCAAACGTGAAATTCTTCCGCAAGTTCTATCTCGAATATCCCCGCTTGTGCAGTGAAGCGAAAGGCTACGCACTGCGTAGCCTTTCCTGGCAGCCCGGACTATTGCATCCCACGCTATCGTGGACGCACTATAGGACGTTGCTGCGAGTGGACACCAATAATGCGCGGTCGTTCTATGAAATTGAAGCCATCAAGAACAGCTGGTCTGCCCGGGAACTCGAACGGCAGATCAACAGCCTGTTGTACGAAAGGCTCGCTCTCAGCAAAGACAAGAAGGGGCTGATGCGTCTCGCGACAAAAGGCCAGGTAGTCCAGAAACCGGTCGACGTTTTTAAGGACCCTGTGGTAATGGAATTTCTGGGATTGCCGGAATCGCCCAAACTGGTGGAGAGCGATCTGGAACAAGCTTTGATCGACAATCTGCAATTCTTTCTCCTGGAGTTGGGGAAGGGTTTCGCATTCGTGGCCCGGCAGGAGCGGCTGACCCTCGATGGCGACCATTTCTATATTGACCTCGTATTCTATCACACCATTTTGAAGTGCTATGTACTCATTGACCTCAAGACCGGCAAGCTGACGCATCAGGATCTCGGGCAGCTCCAGCTATATGTGAACTACTACGATCGGGAGCGGCGGACGGAGGGAGATAACCCGACTCTGGGACTGATCCTGTGCACGGACAAGAACGATACCGTGGTCCGATACACCCTCGGGCCGGACCAGCAGAAGACGATTTTCGCCAGCCGCTACAAGCTACATCTACCCAGCGAGGCTGAGCTCCGGGCCGAGCTGCGGCGCGAGGTCAGAATGCTGTCCGCCCCGACGAAGACGGGAAAAGTAAAATGAATCCGCACGGTGATTGGGATGGACCACGGCCCTTTTCAATAGAACTGGCACATCCATTGCGATACCCTGTTGTTTTCGAAGGAATAATCAGTTATGGACGCCTTTGGAAATAGGAGTCTTACATGAGCAGCACGAAAATCGCGATCATCGGCCTCGGATACGTCGGCCTTCCGCTCGCGGCGGAGTTCGGCAAGAAATACGACACGGTCGGCTTCGATATCAGCCGCAAGCGAATCGACGAGCTCAAAAAGGGCGTCGACCTCACGCTCGAAACGAGCGCCGAGGATCTCAAGGCGGCCAAAAGGCTCATGTACACGACGAACCCCGATGACATGCGTCCCTGCAACGTTTTCGTCGTCACGGTGCCGACGCCCATCGACGAGTTCAAGCGCCCCGACCTCCTGCTCGTCCAGAAGGCGACGGAGACGGTGGCGGGCGTGATCAAGAAGGGTGATATCGTCGTGTACGAATCGACGGTGTACCCGGGATGCACGGAGGAGTTCTGCGTGCCGATTCTCGAGCGGCTCTCGGGGCTCAAGTTCAACGAGGATTTCTTCTGCGGATATTCGCCCGAGCGCATCAATCCCGGCGACAA
>JAFNGP010000056.1:5520-5688 GCA_017885175.1 bacterium | reverse complement strand
CAACGCGGCGCACGCCGTCGGCAGGGGCGCCGAAGCCGGTTCCCTCGAGAAGGGGAAAAAGGCCGATTTCGTCGTGTACGACGTCGAGGATTACCGGGAGATTCCATCGCGGGTGGGAGCTGACCACGCGATCACCGTCGTCAAGAACGGCGCCGTCGTCCGGGAACG
>JAFNGP010000056.1:0-5437 GCA_017885175.1 bacterium | reverse complement strand
TCACGATCGAATCGAAGAACCCGAATCTCTACAACGAGCTCGGCGACATATACCTTCGCGCCGGAGACAAGGCGCAAGCGGTGCTGAATTTCGAAAAAGCGGCGATGATATACGAGAAGGTCGCCCTCTACAACAACGCGGTCGCCGTATGCAAGAAAATCCTGCGCGTCGACCCCGAAAAGACCGACACCATGTTCAGACTCGGCGAGCTCAGGGCGAAACAGAAACTCACCGGCGAAGCGGTCACGTTCTTTTCGCAATACGTCGAGGCCGTTCTCGAGAATCCGCAGGCCCTGCTCCCGCGGGCCCAGAAAGACGTCGATCTCATGCTCGAGCTCATGCCGTCGAACGAGGCCATACTCGAAAAGGCGGTCGAGATCCACGAGCAGCTCGGAATGAAGCTGAAAACGATCGAGCTTTACCAGAAGCTCATCGCGTTCGCGGGGCAGGAGGGGGATTCGAAACGGCAGACCCGCTACGCGCAGAAGATGGAACAGATCAAAGCCGGTCTTTCACCCGCGGAGCTGGAGAAGCTGGAAACGGCCGCGGCCTCCGGGGGAGGGGCGCCGGAGACCGCGATACCGATAGCCGGAGAGATGTCGCCGGCGCAGGCGGATCTCCCGGCCACGGAAACCGGTTCCGACGAGCCCGCCGCGGTTTCCCGGGACGATTCCATCCCCGAGCCTTCCGATGTCGAACCCGCGCGCGCCGCGGCCGAAGCGGAGGTCGAAGACGGAAAGCCGGACGAATCCGGCGTCGACGCCGGCGTGGACGAAGCGGTGGAAGAGGCCGAGATGGTGGCCGCGATGAGCCAGGGGCGCGAAACCATCGGGACGAGCGGATCATTCGTCGATCGACGGCGGCCCTCGGGGGACGGGACGCCCGCAGTCGCGGACGAGGTTTCTTCCGGCGTGACGCCGCCGGACCGGACGGATCCGCTGGCCGCGACATATTCGGAGATCGGTTCGGATCGGGGAGAAACCCTCACCGAGGAGATAACGAGCGACGTCGAGAAGGATGATCTCAGGAGTCATTTCGATCTCGGCATGGCGTATCTGGAGATGGGGCTTTTCAACGAGGCGATCCGCGAGTTCCAGTCAGCGTCGCGGGCCGAGGAGTTTCAGCTCAGCAGCATGGAAATGATCGGCTATTGCTTCATCAAGAGCAATCAGCCGCGCCTCGCCGTGAAGCAGCTGACGCACGCTCTCGAAATCGAAAAAGCGACGGGAGCGGGAAGTCTCGGCATCCACTATAATATCGGCCTCGCCTACGAGATGCTCGGCGAGTCCGAGACCGCCCGGGAGCATTTTGAGGAAGTCTATATCATGGATATGTCCTTTCGCGACGTCGCGGAAAAAATGAAGAAATTCAGCACGGTTACCTGAAGCGGGCCCCGATGGAACCCCAGACAGCGCCCTGCGATCTCCACCTGCATTCGACATACTCGGACGGGACCATGTCTCCTGAAGAGCTCGTGAGCTACGCGCACGCGATCGGGCTCTCCGCCGTCTCGATCACCGACCATGACACGGTAAACGCTCAGGCTGAAGCGCTCGACGCGGGAAAGCGCTGCGGAATCGACGTCGTGACGGGGATAGAGTTCAGCATCGAGGAAGACGGGTCGAGCATCCACATTCTCGGCTATTGCTTCGATCACGAGAATCGAGCGCTCGCGGCGAGCCTCGAGGAGCTCGCGGGCGCCCGCGTGACGAGAGCGGAAAAGATCGTTCGCAAGCTTGAAGAACGCGGCGTATCGATACCGTTCGAGGAGGTGCTCGCGGAAGCCGGCAGCGGGTGCGTCGGAAGACCGCATATCGCCCGCGTTATGAAGAGGCGGGGGCACGTTTCGAGCATTGCGGAGGCNNTTTGCGCGCTATATCTCCGACAGCGCCCCCTGCCACGTTCCGAAGAAGGTGCTGCCCCGCGGAGAGGTCGTCCGGCTCATATCGGGAGCGGGCGGCGTCGTCGTATGGGCGCATCCGGGATGGAACATCAGGAGAACGGATCTGGTAGAGCGCCTCGTCGCTTCCGGCGTTCGCGGCCTCGAGGTTTGGCACCCGAATCACACGGAGCGGATGCAGAAGGATATTCTGGCGCTCGCGCGCGAGCGTGGGCTCGTGTGCACGGGCGGGTCCGACTTTCATTTCATAGAATTGATCGAAGCGGATATCGGCGAGATCACGGCCCCCTTCGAAAGCGTTTCGGCTCTGAGAAAGGCCGCGGCGGAAAAGCTACATTTGGCTTGACCCCCTTTCCGAGGCTCACGTAAAGTCCGAGGCATCGTACGAAGAGAAACGGTTCCCAGGACCTCGTCCCTTTTATATCCACGGAGCGTTTTCCGGAATGGCACACCGGCGCGAGCGCACGGTCATCCTCGCCGCACTTTTCATCGCTTTGAGCGTGGCCCTCGGCTTTCTTCTCGCCGGGATTCCCAACGTCGAGCTCATGACGCTCACGGTCTTCATGGCGGGAGTATTCTGCGGCGCGCGTCTCGGGAGCGCGATCGGCGGCCTCTCCAGTCTGTTCTTTTCCCTTCTCAACCAGTTTGGCCCGGCGCCGGCTCCGCTTCTCGCCGCGCAGGTCGCGGGATTCGTCCTCATCGGTTTGGGAGGGGGGCTCATGGGGCCGCGCCTGTCTCCCGCCCGCGCGTCGGGCGTCGCCGCGATCGCCGCGGCCGGATTCGCCCTTACGCTCGTGTACGACTGCCTCACGACGGTTGCGACCGCGTTCGTCGCGCTCGGAGCGTCCCGATTTATCGAGGGTCTCTGGGGCGTCGTCGTCGCGGGGATCGGTTTTACCGCGTTGCATGAGGGCGTGAATGCCGCCGTTTTCGCCGTGGCCGTTCCGCCGCTCATGAGAGCGGTGCGCGTCTGGCAGGGAGGAGAAGCCTCATGATGCGGATGCTCCTTGCGATATTCTGCGTTCTGCTGTCGCCTCGGTATCTCATGCCGGCGGAGCTTCCCCCCGGCTCGATCGCGGGGGATTCGCTCCTCATGCCGACCGAGGTATTCGTCATTACGCGCGCGGAGCTCATCGAGCGGAACGTTCATACCCTTGACGATATCCTCCAGCTTCTTCCGGGAGTCTCGTTGTGGCGGGAGGGGCCGCACGGGGCGGACGGAGGCTTCTCGATCGACGGGCGCAGCCACCGCGGCGTGAATCTTCTCGTGAACGGCGTTCCCGCGATCGACGCCTACACGCTTGAATCGTTGACGCGATTCCTGCCGCTTTCGAGGCTCCTCAGGGTGGAGGTGTTCTACAGCGGCTCCCCGTGCTTCTCGGGCGATCTCTCCTCCCGGGGATTCATCAACGTCGTTCTCGAGGAGGGGGGACGGGAAGGCCCGGCTTCGGAGATCGATTTCACCTACGGCACGTCGAACCGGCGGTCGCGGCGGGCGTGGTTCGCCACTCCGCGGGCGCACGTGAGCGCGGCGCTCTCATACGACGAATATCTCCAGGACGGGATCGACGCGTATCCGGAGCTCCCGAATAGAAGGCTCGGGCTGGACGACATGCGTTCCGTCCTCGCCGAGCTCGCGATGCGCACGTCCGCGGGAGACGAGGTTCGCTTCAGCATCCAGAGGTACGAGGAAAGCTACGTCGGCACGTCCTACCCCGGGGTCGATAACGAGGACGTTCGTCGTTCGGGATTCGGCTCGGAGATTCTCTACCGGCGCTCGGGATTCTCGGGCTCGATCACGCAGCGCGTTCTCGATCTTTCGCGGCGCTCGGGAAGAATCCGCGAGCGCAGCCTCGGGGGCGGCGCTCGCTGGTCGGGGGAGTTCTTCGGCCTCGGCGTCCGCGCCTTCGGTTCCGCCGCGCGCTCGGAATTCGAGAACGACTATCGGTGGATTTATTCCGGCGGGGCGCCCGCCATGGATGAGGAAACCGGGCATTTCGCCCCTTCGTTCAGTCGCTACGAAGGGGGCGTCGCGCTCGGAGGAAAGGCGGCTCCGGGCGTGACCTGGCGCCTCGGGGCGTTCGGGGGCAGTCACAGCGCAGTCGGCCGGTACGGGGGGGCGGAGGTGGCCCTGGGCAAGAGGTGGAGCCGGCTCTTTTCCCAGGATGTCATTCTCGCGCGGCGCCTGAGGATTCCCTCCGCCGAGGAGCTTTTCCAGCCCCCCCTGACGAGGACCTTCGACGGTGCGGCCTACGAGACTGCGGGCAATCCGGATCTCGCCCCCGAGATCGCCGACGAGCTCTCGATAGGATTCAACCTCTCGAGCTTCTCTCTGTCCCTTTTCGGGAGGGATGAGAAGTCGCGCATCATTCTCTCCGGCGCGGACTCCGCGGTCTATCGGTCGGAGGGAAGCGGCGCCGTCGCCGGCGCGCGCGGGCGCTTCGCGGGTCGCGCGAGGATCCTCGGCTTCGACTGCCTTCTCTCGATCGGGATCGAGGGATACCCCGAACGCGGCGCGCTCGCCGGCGGAGTTCCCGTTTATCGCGCGATTGGAGAAGCGGGTCTGCAGCGCAGGATATTCGCGGGCTCGGAGCTGTTTTCGCTGAAGCTCGGTTCGGAAGCCGCGGGCAAGAGATGGTGGGGCGGAGCAGCCCTTCCGCCGTACCGGGTTTTCAACGTCTCCGCTTCTCTCTCCATCATGAGCGCGCGGGTGACCTATGAGTACAAGAACATACTGAACGAGCGATACGAGACGGTCCCCGGCTATACGATGCCGCTGCGCCATTACATCATCGGCGTCTTCTGGGAGCTTCTCGACTGATCTTTCCGGCCGCGCGGGAAGGTTCGAAGCGCGTGGCCTGACGCGCCGCGCGTGGCAAGAAAACTGACAGAGTCTGGCTCATTTGCCTCGATCCCCGGTATTTCCCCGACGGACGATCGTCCCATTCGCAATATGCATGCGGTGTCGCACAGTGCATTCAGCCGAAAGTCGCCCCGTGGCCCCGGATAACGGGATCGCCGCGGCAACTCGCCGGCGCACTACTCCATGTAATGGAACAGGTTATCGAGACTCTTCGGGCGCCGGATATTGGGACGGATCGGAGGCCGAAACGCCTCTCTCGATCCCCTGATCCCTTTGAATGGCAATCCATTACAGGCGTTCTCGCCGGATGGCATGTTACTTGCGGTCGGATGCATTCTGTCGAAGGATCAGACTGAGAACGCCGGGCTAAAGTGCGGGCCGGCGGGCCCGCCGGTTGAATATTTGCATACGCTTTTCGGAAACCCGTACCGGGCGGAGGGTTTTGTTGAAAGACAAGATCGCCAATCAACTCGTTGAATCGAGTCTCATAAGCCAGCAGCAGCTCGAGCTCGCCCTGACCGAGCAGACGAAGTCGGGGGGGAGCCTGGGCTATAACCTCGTCAAGACGGGGGCCATCTCCGAGAAGGCATTCGCCGAGTTTCTCTCCCAGACGTACAACGCGCCCGCCGTCGATCTCGACGAGCTCGAGGCGGACGAGCATTCGATCGAGCTCA